>CAZFUK010000099.1:0-12579 GCA_964522005.1 uncultured Anaerolineales bacterium
CGACCCCCTGCGCGACGACCTGTTCGCCGCCAGGCGCGGCCAGGGCGCGACCCTCAACGGCGTACCGCTCCAGGTCAGCCAACGCTCCGAGTTGATCGAGGCGATGATCGGGCTGGAATGGGCCAGCCGCCCCGACCGCCGCGCCGAGAGCCTGCGCCGGCTGCTCGTCGTCGGCGAGAAGTGCCTGACCCTGCGCTCGCCCGGCGCGGCGGCCCTGTCGCTGTGCTACGTCGCCGCCGGCATGTTCGACGCCTACTTCAACGTCTACCTGGCGCCCTGGGACGTGGCCGCGGGCGCGCTGCTCATCCAGGAGGCGGGCGGGCAGGTGACGGCCCTGGACGGCAGCCCGTGGTCGTTGGGCTTTGGGGGCGTGCTGGCGACCAACGGACGTATCCACGCCAAGCTGCTCGAAGCCTGGGGACCTAAAGCGTAAAGCGTGATGCGTAATAGGTTGTTGACCTGTCACGCATCACGCATCACGCTTCACCCTTTACACTTCACGCTCTACGCTCTCTCACCCCCCCGGAATCTCCTCTTTCGGGCTGCCCCCCGTCTCATCCAGCACGGGCGCGTTGCCCATGCGCTCCTGGTTGACGTTGGTCGGGTCGCCCGGCTCGTTACCCTCCACCGCCCCCAGACTGTCCATGGGTGAGACGGGCAGGGCCACCGTCCCCCCGGTCGCCTCGGTCTGGAGCACGTCCGGCGTAAACTTCTGGACTTCAGGGCGCGGGTCGGTCAGGCGCGTCGTCTCGCCCTCTTGCTTCTCATCCGAGCCAGCCGGGTCCGGCGAGTTCGACGGGTTCGACTGCTGGTTAAACTCATTATCCCGAATCATGTGAGCCTCCTTGACGGTTCGTACCCCCCGCCGGAGCAAGACATAGGCCACTCACTTCCACCTGGTCGCCTCGTTGAGCCGGTCCATCTCCGCCTGGCTCAGCCGCAGGCCGGCCGCTTTGAGGCTTGGCCCCAACTGCTCCACGGAGTTGGCGCCGATGATGGGTGAGGTGATAACCGGCTGGGTCAGGAGCCACCCCAGCGCGACCTCGATGGGTGAGATGCCCCGCCCCTCGGCTATCTGGAAGACCGCGTCGAGGGCGGTCCAGCCGCGTTCATTGAAGTAGCGGTTCTGGACGCCGCCCTGGCGCTGGCTGTCGGGCAGCGGCTGGTCGCGGCGGTACTTGCCGGTCAGGAAGCCGGCGGCCAGCGGGCTGTAGGGAATCACCCCCACGCCCTGTTCCAGGCACAGGTCCTTAAGTTCGCGTTCGAACTCGTCGCGGTGGACGAGGTTGTAGTGGGGCTGGAGCGACTCGTAGCGGACCAGGCGCTGCACGTCGCTGGCCCACAGGGCGCGCGTCAGCCGCCAGGCCGGGTAGTTGGAGCAGCCGATATAGCGCACCTTGCCCTGGTGGACCAGGTCATCCAGCGCGCGCAGCGTCTCCTCAATCGGGGTGTTGGCGTCGAAGGCGTGGGTCTGGTACAGGTCAATCGCCTCGACCTGCAAGCGGCGCAGGCTGTCCTCGACCGCCGCCATAATGTGGGCGCGGGTCAGCCCCTCGCCGTTCGGTCCCTGCCACATGCGCCCGCGCACCTTGGTGGCGATGACCACCTGCCGGCGCACCCCGCGCTGCTTGAGCCAGCGGCCAATGATCTCCTCGGCCACCCCGCCCGGGTTGTTGGGCGCCCAGCGCGAGTAGACGTCGGCGGTATCAATGAAGTTGCCGCCCGCGTCGAAGAAGGCATCCATGACCTGGAAGGCCGACGCCTCGTCGGTCGTCCAGCCAAATTGCATCGTCCCCAGACACACCTCGGACACTTGCAGGCCCGTGCGGCCCAACGCGCGATACTCCATGGGTTCTCTCCCTCTAACCGTACAGGAGACCTGACAGGTTCTAAGAACCCGTCAGGTCTTGGTAGACAGACAAGGAGGGTCAAGCAAGATAGCGTCCAGCACGAGAGAGCGCAGACCTGACAGGTTTCCAAAACCTGTCAGGTCTTACGGGGGCCAGAAAATAGCCATCAGGGGACCGGCGGCGTGGGCGGTCCCCTGATCGTGTACAGCGGCTGGTCTTTAGTCGGCGGCCAGGGCCGGTTCTGTGCCGGCGGGTATCTTCAGTCCTTCGGGGCGTACCAGCAGCAGCGGCAGCGTCCCTCGGTGGAGGACTTCAGCCGCGACGCTCCCGTAGAGCAGGCGGCCCAGGCCGGTCCGCCCGTGCGTCGCCATGACCACCAGGCTCGCGCCGGACGCGCCACACTCATCCAGGATGGCTTCGGCTGCCTCGCCCACCCGCAGGCAGAGCTGCACCCGCAGCCCCTCGCGGCGCAAGTCATGGGCGACCGAGGCCAGGTACTGCTCGGCGTCGGAGCGGGCCTGGTGGAGCAGGGTCTCCGGCAGGAAGGGGCGCTGGAGTTCGGGGTCCACCACGACCGGCGTACTCGGCGTGACGACCCGCAGCAGCGTCACCGTCCAGTCGAAGGCACGCGCCAACTCCGCCGCCGGCGCGATAGCCGTCTCGGCGAAGGCGGAGCCATCCAGCGGAACGAGCAGCCGGGGCCGGTCCAGGCCTTCGGGCCGGTGCGAGGAAGTCGGAACGGCGTTCGTGCGTACCAGGAGGACGGGAATGGGGCTGCGCGACAGGACGGCCTCGGCCACCGAGCCATAGACCCAGCGGCTCAACCCGGAGCGGCCGTGCGTGGTCATCACAATCAGGTCGGCCTTGTCCTGCTCGGCCACCTGGAGGATACCGAGGGGGGCCGGGGCATGCGGGGTGACCACTTCGACCTGGACGCCCGCGCCCAGACGGCGGGCGACCGCTTCGAGATAAGCTTCCGCCTCCTGAACCGCGTCCAGGTAGGCCTCGCCGTTGTCCAGCCCAGGCGGCAGGTTCCGCGTCCACACGGCCCGCACCAGCAGCAGGCTGGCGTTCACGGATTGGGCAATCGAGGCCGCGATGGGCAACGCCCGCTCGCCCAGGGGCGAACCATCCAGCGGGACCACAATCTTGGTAAACATACATCCTCCCTCTTACGCGCGGCGCACAAGCTTACGCCTTCCAAACTTGCCCTTGTCTCATGTCATCCTTCACCGGTGTCACCCTGTTCACGTGGTCCAAACCCGCCGAGCATAACAGAAGGCGTCGAGGGGGGGCTTGATGAACCCTCGACGCCACCGGGGTAGGACCATCTAGGTCCTACGGCTTGACTAACTTACTTGGCAGGGGAGCCAGCGCGAACCGGTTCGCCCTCGTGGGAGACCGCCAGTCCAGGCCAGGGGGTGCCAATCCAGCGAAGCAGGAAGTAGTCGGCGCCCAGGTAACCGGCGACCTTCCAGGCCAGCACCAGACCAATGGCCAACAGGAGCAGGAAGCCGTTCGTGCTCGCGGAGCCGGCCATGATGAAGCTCCAGTTCATCAGCGCGCCGAAGAAGGCGGCGATGCCCACAAACGCACCCACGATGAGGCCGATGCCGATCAGCAGCTCACCGAACGCCACGAGCTTGGCAAACCAGGTGTAGGACTGGGTGTCGAGCAGGAACTGCAGGAAGCTGCGATACCAGTCGAAGGAGATGGCGGGCCGAGCGGGCGGGGCGGGGATGGCGACGGCGTTCATCCAGTACTTCTTGAGCGCCTCACCGGTCTGCACCCAACCCGGATCAGAGATCTTGTGCGAACTGGCGTCAATCCACTGCCAGCCCAACCAGACACGGACGATCAGCCAGAAGATAGCCATGCGGGTGTCGGAGAACAGGAAGCGGGCAATGGGCGGGTCTTGAACAACAGTATTCTTGCGGGTGACAACTTTAGCAGCCATGTGACTCCCTCCTGCGGAGTACTGAGTGATGAGATTTGAGATATTTGAGTGCGCTGTAACAACTCGCGTTGTTGGGCCTAGTATAGTGGAGAATTGGGCCGAAGTGCGTTAGGTTCCGACAACGCTTCGTGAATGTCTCACCACACTCGCCCGCTTGCTCCCTCGCCCTGGCCTGAGTTGTGTCTAGGGGCAAAGTCGAGTATAAATTAGGGTGGATGTGACAGAGTGGTAACGCGAGGAAGGTATGCCTAGAGAAAACGGTGCGGGCGAGGCCAAATTTCGGGGGTTGCTCGAATCCGCGCCCGATGCCATTGTGATTGTCAATCAGCGCGGCGAGATCGTCATCGCCAATTCCCAGGCCGAGCGCCTGTTTGGCTACACCCAGGGCGAGATGATGGGCCAGCCCATCGAGATGTTGCTGCCCGCGTCGCTGCGTGCGCTCCACGTCAACCACCGCGACGGCTACATGGCCCACAGCGCTACGCGCCCCATGGGCATCGGCCTGGACCTGGTCGCGCGCCGCCACGACGGCGCTGAGTTCCCGGTCGAGATCAGCCTTAGCCCCTTTGAGGCCGAGGACGGGCTGCTCGTCACCGCCGTCATCCGCGACATCACGGAACGCAAACGCGCCGAGGAGCAACTCGAACAGCAGGTGGAGCAGCGCACCGCCCATCTGAACGCCCTGGTCCAGTTCAGTCAGGAACTCATCGTCATGCGCGGCCTGGAGAGCATCCTCCAGCAGGTCCTCCAGCGCGTCATGGCCCTGGCGCCCTGCGCCGACCGCAGCGCCCTCTACCTGTGCGACGACGACGGGCGGACGCTGACCCTCAGCGGCAGCGTCGGCTTCAGCAAGACGCCCCAGGTGCGGGTGCCGACTGGCCTGGGCATGCTGGGCCTCGCCCTGTCCACCCGCCAGACGTACCAGGTTAGCTCCGCCGAGGAGTACCGGGCGCAGGCCGTCGGCCTGACCCGCGAAGAGTGGGAGCGGACGCTCCGCGCCTTCCACCTCAAGGAACCGCCCACCGGGGCGATGGCGATTCCCCTGATCTCGCACAACCAGGCCCACGGCGTCCTGCTCGTCTTGCGCGAGCACGGAGGCGGCTCGTTCGCGCCCGAAGCCCGCCCCGCCCTCGAAGCGCTGGCGAACCTGGTCGCGGCGTCCATTGGCGAGGAGCGCAGCCGCCTGCGCGCCAGCAGCCTCTCGACCCAGGTGGCCGACCTGGAGGCCGAGCGCAACCGCATGACCGAACGGCTCAACTACGCCGAGGCGGGCATGCTCCAGGCCGCGCGGCTGGCCGCCGTGGGCCAGTTGGCGGCGGCCATCGCCCACGAAATCAACAACCCGCTCTACGCGGCGCGCAACTGTCTCTATCTGCTCGAAGAGGACCTGCCCGGCGACCTGAAGGACTCGACCTATCTCAACCTGGCGCGCGAGCAGCTCGACCGCATCGCCGGCATCATCAGCCGCATGCGCAACTTCTACCGCCCCTCGCGCGGTGAGATGGCCCCCCACAACCTGAACTACCTCCTCGAAGAGACCTTGGCCCTGGCCGGTCTCAACCTGCGCCACGGCACCGTCCAGATGATCTTCACGCCCAACCCCAACCTGCCCGACGTGGTGTGCAACGGCGACCAACTCCGCCAGGTGTTCCTGAACCTGGTCATGAACGCCATTGACGCCATGCCGAACGGCGGCTCGCTGACGGTGCGGACCGAAGCGGGTCCGACCCTTGCTATGGTGGAGATTCGGGATACGGGGATTGGCATCCCGGCCAGCGTGCGCGAGCGCATCTTCGAGCCCTTCTTCACCAACAAGGCCAGCGGCACGGGCCTGGGACTGGCGATTAGCCAGCACATTGTCACCCAACACGGTGGCCGCATCGAGGTCGAGAGCGAGGAAGGCCAGGGCAGCATGTTCCGCGTGGTGTTGCCGTATCAGCCTGTCACCTAAGGAGAGACCTATGTCCCAACCAGCCCACATCCTGGTTGTTGATGACGAAATGCCGATTCGGCTCACCATGGCCGAGCTGCTCAAGCGGCGCGGTTACCAGGTGGTCCAGGCGGCCAGTGGTGAGGAAGCCCTGGAACAGATTCATCAACGCCCCTTTGACCTGCTCCTGCTGGACCTCAAGATGCCCGGCATGGACGGCATCGAGGTCGCGCGCCGGGCGCGGGATCGCCAGCCCGACGCGGCCATCATCATTCTGACCGGCCACGGCTCGCTTGAAAGCGCCATGGACGGCATCCACCTGGGTGTCTTTGACTACATGCTCAAGACGTCAAGCCCTACCGAAGTCATTTCCCGTGTCCAGAGCGCGCTGGCTCAGCGTACGGAGGACAAGCGCCGGCGCGAGTTGATCAGTACGCTGTCCTCAGTGCTGACCGAGTTGCAGGGCAGCTCACCCACCAACCCCGAGACCAGCCCCGCCGACGAGTGGATCGCCATCGGTGACCTCCAGATTTCGACCTGGAAGCAGATGGCGCGCCTGGGCGATAAGACGCTCAACCTGACGCCGACCGAGTTCCGCGTCCTGGTCTGCCTGGCGCAGCAGGCCGGCCAGGTGATGACCTACCAGCAGATTGTCCACTGCGCCCAGGGCTACGACGCCGACGTCTTCGAGGCCACCGAACTGGTCAAGCCGCACATCTACCACCTGCGCCAGAAAATAGAGCCGGACCCCGCCAACCCGCGCTACATCCTCACCGTGCGCGGCACCGGCTATCTGCTGACGGTGTCCCCCGAGGACAAGTAGTCCGCACCTATGTAGGGGCGCGGTAACCGCGCCCGCACCTATGTAGGAGCCAGGACGTAGGGGCGGGGTAACCTCGCCCCTCGTATAATAGAGTGTATGGGTAGCCAGGAGAGGGAGAGATCGCCTCGCCCCTAGCGGCCATGACCGCGCGTTGTAGAGTGGTCCCCCTCTCTCTGGGCTGGCTGAAGTCTCGACCGTATCGTGTGGCCTCGACCACGTATTGCGAGGGTAGACGCAGCCGCCTCGGCCCCCCCCTAGTTGGGTATTCCACTACGAGAGAAAGCACCTCCCATGACCTCTTCTGTTCCGACCAGCTATGACCTTGGTGTGGGCATTGATATCGCCGCTACCACCGTCACCGTCGCCTGCCAGCGTCCCACTCAGGCCGTCCAGCGCCCCTTCAGCGTGTCCCAGACGGAGGAGGGCTGGACCAAGCTCCAGCAGCGCCTCCAGGCCCTCGGCGTCGCTCCTAGTGCCACGTTGGTGGTCATGGAAGCCACTAGCACCTACTGGATCCGCCTCGCCGTCTGGCTGCATGAGCAGGGCTACGGCGTCAGTGTCATCAACCCGCGCCAGGCCCACGACTTCGCCAAGGCGTTGGGCAAGCAGGCGAAGACCGACGCTATCGACGCCCAGACGTTGGCTGCCCTCGCCCTCACGCTACCCCTGACGCTGTGGACCCCGCCCCCCTTGGTCTACCATGAACTGCGCCAGCGCCTGGCCCAACGTGACGTCTGGGTCGCCCTGCGCCAACAACTCCGCAACCAACTCCACGCCTTGCGCCATGACCAGCATGTCGTCTCGGCCGTGGAGGGGCGTCTGACGGGCCTCATCGAGACGCTGACGACCCAGATTGACGACATCGAGGCCGAGGTCGCCACCGTCATCGCCCACGACCCCGCGTGGGCGGCCAGCATCCAGCGGCTGCTGACCATCAAAGGGGTAGGGCTCTGGACAGCCGCCTGGCTGATGGTCATGACCCTCAACTTCACCACCTGTCCAAGCCCGCAGGCGCTGACCGCCTACGCGGGCCTGGCCCCCCAGCCCTATCAATCGGGCACCAGCGTCCGTGGCCGTGGCCAACTCAGTCGGCACAGTGTGGCTCGTCTTCGCACCGCCTTGTACATGGCTACCCTCAGTGCCGCCCAACACAATCCCGTCATCAAGACCATGTATGATCGTCTGCGCGAGGCGGGCAAGCCCGTCAAAGTCGCCCGCTGTGCCGTGGCCCGTAAACTCCTCCATATCGCCTGGGCCGTCGTGACCAAGCAGACCACCTTTGACCCCAATTATGGCAAGCCTAGCTCGGCTCAGCCTGCTTAACCTTGACTTGCATTACCGTATCTACATCAACGCCCGGACTCCGCCGCGCGGACTCCGCCGCGCCGACCGCCTCGCACCTTGCCCCCCCTCGTCATTACGTCTATAATTCTCACCTACGCCACCATTTGACTCCCGGTTGAAAGGGCGACCGCCGTATGTCCGGTGAGATTATCCTGGTTGTCGAAGACGAATCGAAGATTGCCGACCTGATTCGGCGGGGCCTCATCTACGAGGGTTACCAGGCGCACGTCGCCTACGACGGCCCCAGCGCGCTTACCCTGGCCCGCGACACGCCGCCCGAACTGGTCATCCTGGACGTGATGCTGCCCGGCCTCGATGGGCTGGAGGTCTGCCGCCGCCTGCGCGCCGGGTCCGACGTGCCCATCCTCATGCTCACGGCGCGCGACGCCGTGCGGGACCGCGTGGCGGGGCTGGACGCGGGCGCCGACGACTACCTGGTCAAGCCGTTCGACTTTGACGAGTTGCTGGCCCGCGTGCGCGCCCTGCTGCGGCGGCGCGGGGCGCGGGTCGAGGGCGGGGCCACCGAAGTTCTCCGCTTTGGCGACCTCAGCCTCAACTCCGCCACGCGCCAGGCGACGCGCAACGGCCGCCTGCTCGACCTGACCGCCAAGGAGTACGACCTGCTGGAATTGTTCATGCGCCACCCGCGCCAGGTGCTCACCCGCGACGTCATCTACGACCAGCTCTGGGGCTACGACTTCGGCGGCGAGTCCAACATCATCGAGGTCTACGTGCGCTACCTCCGCTCCAAGTTGGAGGCCAACGGCGAGCCGCGCCTGATTCAGACCATTCGCGGCGTCGGCTACGCCCTGAGGGAGGAATAGCCCCTCAAAGGAGAAAGATGTGAAAACGCTACAAGCCACGTACAAGGGCGACCGCGTGGTTGAGCTAAGTGAAGACGTTGACTTGCCTGATAACATCGCGGTTTTTGTGATTATTCCTGATGACGATGATGACAGCATCATGAAGGCGGAACTCCGCCTGGCTGCTGAGCAGGTCTTCGCGAAACTCTGGGATAATGAGGAAGACGAGGTCTGGAATGAGTATCTACAGGCAACGTGATATCGCGTTGATGCCTTTTCCGTTCTCCGACCTGTCGGCGCAGAAGATCCGTCCTGTCTTAATCCTATCTAATAATGCCTATAATCAACAGTCAGCCGATATCCTGGTCTGCGGAATGACAAGCAATCTGAGGCCGTTACCTTACTCCATCATCGTTGATCTAGATGATGTGGAAGTACCAGGAACGTTGAGGCACCCAGGCAAGATAAAAGTGGACGCTATCATGTCACTTGAACAATCCTTGCTCTTGAGAAGGATAGCGCGACTGAAAGCGCCCTTATTTGAGCAGGTCATCACTGAAATTGAAAGGCTCTTTTCGAGGTGAACTGCTGCCGATTTTTGTGTCGCCGCAGGTGGAATTAGTATGTCAATCCGACTGAGGCTCACCATCTGGTACGTGGGCCTGCTGGCGATTATCCTCATCGCCTTCGCCCTGGTCATCTACACCCTCCAGGAACGCTCGGCCCTGGGCGAGGTGGACGCCGAACTCCAGACCTACGCCAAGACCATCGTCAGCGTGGCGAGCCGCGACGTCCTCATCAAACACATCAACGGCACCGCCGCCAGCATCGTCTCGCGGGGCGAGATCGCGCCCGGCTTCACCGGGACGCAACTCTACGTCCAGTTCACCAACCTGTGGGGCATCATCGGCACCCAGGAGCCGAAGCTGAGCGCGACGCAGATACCCCTGGACGACGAGATGCGCGACTGGGCCAACCGAGGCCGCGCCACCAAGCGCTCCATCCCCCTCGTCAACGGCACCCTGCTCCGCGTCTACACCGAACCCATCGTCCTGGATAACCAGGTCATCGGCTATATCCAGACCGCGCGCGTCATCAACGGCGTGTCGGAGAACCTGCGCCGCCTGGCGACCCTGCTCACCGCCGGCATCATCATGGCGCTGGCCCTGGCGGGCCTGGTCGGCGTCCTGCTGGCCGAGGCCGCCCTACGCCCCATTGACAGCGTCACCCAGACCGCGCTGCGCATCACCCAGACCGACGACCTGAGTCGGCGCATCATCGTCCCGCCCAACGCCCCCAAGGACGAAGTGGGGCGGCTGGCCGCCACCTTCAACCTCATGCTCGACCGCATCGAGACCATCTTCGAGACCCAGCAGCGCTTTATCGCGGACGTGTCGCACGAGTTGCGCACCCCGCTGACGACCATTCGCGGCAACCTGGCCCTCGTCAAGCGGAGCAAGCAGGCCGACCCCGAGTCCCTGGCGGCCATGGAGAGCGAGGCCGAGCGCATGTCGCGGCTGGTGCGGGACTTGCTCCTGCTGGCCCAGGCCGACGCAGGTGTCACGCTCCAGCGCAGCCCGGTCGAACTCGACGGCCTGCTCCTCGACGTCTACCGCCAGACACGCGTCATCGCCCAACAGACGAACAACGGCGTGGCGGTGCGCCTGGGGGCGGAGGACCAGGCGACGGTCATGGGCGACCCCGACCGCCTGCGCCAACTGCTCCTCAACCTGGCCGAGAACGCCGTCAAGTACACGCCTTCGGGCGGGCAGGTGACGCTGGCCCTGGCACGGCAGGACGGCTGGGTGCGGGTGGACGTGGCCGACACCGGCATTGGCATCCCCGCCGAGGACCTGCCGCACATCTTCGAGCGGTTCTACCGCGTGGATAAGGCTCGCTCGCGGGAGAAGGGCGGCACGGGCCTCGGCCTGTCCATCGCCCAGTGGATCGCCCAGGCCCACGGTGGGCGGCTGGAAGTCCAGAGCCGCGTCGGCGAGGGCACGACCTTTACGCTGTGGCTGCCGGTGGCAGCGGGCGCGGCCAAGCCACCGCTGACCAAGGAGTTGGCCGGCACGCCCGGCCGCTAGACGGCTTAGAATTCTTTCACTTATGTCTTAGGCTGCTCTTAGCGGCCTCTCACGGCCCTTTTATCCACAGGCGCTATCCTCTCCTCTGAACAAGTGTGCAGCGAGACCTGACAGGTCTGAAGATAGGAGAGGAGCCAGCGATGTTAGCACGCCGTGGTTTACTGTTTTTCTTTGCGTTTGTCCTGTTAGCGATTACTATTGTGTCCGGCGCGATTGGTGGGGTCGTCGGCTTTATGGCCGCGCGGTCCATCGCCCCGGCGCCGGTGGCCGTCAGCCCCGAGCCGATTCTGGCCCGCGCGCCTGAGAGCGTGACCCAGGGGACGGCGGCGCAGCCCGCGCCAGCGGCCGGCAGTGACGCCGTCGTGGATGCCGTCGCCAAGGTCAAGCCCGCCGTCGTCCGCGTCGCCACCAATAGCGGTTCGGGGTCGGGCGTCATCATTGACAAGGACGGCTACATCCTGACCAACAACCACGTGGTCGAAGGGGCGCGGACGTTCCAGGTGCGCTACGACAACGGCACGACGGTGACGGGCCGCCTGGTGGGCACGTACCCGGCCAGTGACGTGGCGATTATCAAGGTGGACGACCCGGTGCCGGCCGTGGCGCCGCTGGGCGACTCGACCCGGCTCAAGGTGGGCGAGCGCGTCATCGCCATCGGCAGCCCGCTGGGCCAGTACACCAACTCGGTCACGACAGGCATTGTCAGCGCGACCAACCGCTCGCTGGGCGGCATCAACGGCCTGATTCAGACCGACGCGCCCATTAACAGTGGCAACTCCGGCGGTCCGCTGGTCAACCTGGCCGGTGAGGTCGTGGGCATCAATACGGCGGTCGTGCGCGGGGGCGGCGGGAACGTCGCAGAGGGACTCGGCTTCGCCGTGTCTAGCTCGGTCGCCCGCGTCGTCGCCAAGGACATCATCGCGGGCCAGGCGGTGCAGTGGCCGTACCTGGGCATCGGGCTGGACGGCGTCCGCGTCACCAACGTGGACGCGGCCAGCGGCGCGGGCAAGGCCGGCCTCCAGACGGGCGACATCATCACCGCCGTCGAGGGCCAGCCCATCACCGCCGACACGCCCCTGTCCACCGTCTTGCTGAACTTCAGCGTGGGCCAGACGGTCCGAGTCGAGGTCCAGCGCAACGGTCAGCCCCTGACGCTGGAGGTGACGCTCGGCGCGCGGCCCGCGACATCGGGCTAACACCGAGCAGACCCTAAAGATTTCAAAAACCTTTAGGGTCTAAGCTCGGAACGAGGTGAGGAGTAGGGACATCGGGGTAGGGAACAGGTGCAAGACAGGATAGAGGACGGCAGGCTGTCCTCTATCCTGCCCTGTTTTCCATACCCCGTCCCCCTCCCGCATCTTCAATCCTTAATCCCAATCTTCATTCTTCATTCGTAACCCTTAATTCATCATTCATAATTCTTAATCCCTTATCCCTACCCCCTTGAGAACAAGGAGACCCACATGGACCCCACTCCTGCCCCACGCGGCGTTCGCCTCTCGACCCTCGCCCTGGTCGGCATCATCCTGCTCAGCGTCCTGCTCGGCTGCCTCCTCGGCACCATGCTCGGTGGAGCCGGGGGCTTCCTGACCGGCCGCAGTATGGCCTCCAGCGCCCAGAGCGGCTTGCAGCAGCAGGTGGACGACCTGCAGCGGCAACTCCGCGACGCCCAGAACCGCCAGCCGACGACGGCCCCGGCCACCGGTCGCACGCCCACCGCGCCGACAGCCGGAGCGCCCGCCGCGCCGACCACGCGGCCCGGTCAGGGCAGCCCCACGGCCCGCG
>CAZFUK010000100.1:0-12555 GCA_964522005.1 uncultured Anaerolineales bacterium
CGAAGCTGGAGGCGCCGAAGGCGTAAGACTCAATCCTCAATCCTTCTCTGAAATCGCCTCATCAGCCAGGCGCATAGACCCGCGAGGTAGATCAGGCCGACGAGCAGGTAGGGCCACCACGGGCCGCCGACCCAGGCGGTCCAGAAGGCCTGGGCGGGCCAGTAGCTCGGCAGAACGCCGAGCAGCAGGCCCCACGGGGAGGGGATGAAGTAGGCGGCGAGCGGCCCGACCATGAAGAGGCCGATGCCCTTCATCAGGGCGATGCCCTCGACCTTGTTGCCCGCGAACGTCGCCAGGGTCAGGGCAGCGGCGGCCCCCATCAGCCCGGCGCACAGGGCAATGGGGGTGATAGCGGGCCAGAGGGCGGGCGGCATCACGCCGCTGAGGGGTGTGGCGAGCAGGACAAAGGCGACGCCGAGCGCGGCGGCGAGGGCGAGCCGGTAGAGGGCGTAGTGGGTGAGCGGGAAGGGCGTGACGCGGAGCGCGGTCAGCGTGTCCGCGTCGCGCTCGTCCAGCATCATCAGCCCGATGACGACGCCGAACATCATCGGCCCCTGGAGGACGAACATGGATCCCAGGACCAACGGGTAGTAGGGGACGGCGTCGAAGGCGAAGCGGTCCAGGAGCCACGCCGTCAGCACAGGGAGCAGCCAGCGGGCGGACAGGACCAGCGCGTAGGGCATGGCGAGGATGTAGCTCAGGAAGGCGTCGCGCCGCAGCGTGAGCGCGTCGTTGCGGGCGAACGCGGCGAGGGTGCGCATGTCAGACACCTCCCTGCCGCCCGACCACGTAGCGGTCAAAGCGGCGTCGGGCGACCCAGGTGAGCAGCCCAATCCACACCAGTTGATAGACAACCCCATAGCCGACCTGCCACGACGCGCCGGGCACGAAGGCCGCCCGCAGCAGGAGCAGCGCGCCATACGTCGGCCACAGGTAGAAGACGGGACTGTCGAAGAAGCCCAGGAAGGGAATCAGCGGCACGGCCATCGTCAGGCTGTAGACCTGGGCGGGCAGGAAGAAGGCGCTGACCGTGTCGTGGGGCGCGACGGCGATCAGGCCGACCAGCAGCCCAAAGCACGACAGCAGAGCGACAGCGACGATGAGCAGCGGCCAGTTGAAGGCCGGGCCGTAGCAGAGCAGCGTAACGAGCAGCGAGATGAGCACGGCCAGGGCCGTCAGCGTCGCCAGCTTCGAGGCCAGGTACTCGCCAAAGCGCAGGGGCGACACGACGAGGGCTGTCAGCGTCCCTTCGGCCTTCTCGAACAGGACAAGGGCGGCGATGAAGTAGAACCCGACCAGCGCCAGGTCGGCGAATACCACAAACGGCAGCGCCAGGTCCAGGAGGGTGGCGGGGACTTGCTTGACGACCAGGAGGATAACCACCGTGGAGACGGCGGTCGCCAGGTACAGGCCGTAGCGCGCCTGGAAGACGATGTCCCAGCGCATTGTGCGGAGCAGGCGGGTCATGTCAGGCTCCGGCCGGTGACGCGGATGAAGATGTTTTCCAGCGTCGCCTCCTGGGTGTGGATGGTTTCGATGGGATACGCTCGCAAGAGGGCCAGGAAGTCCTCGTTGTGGCCCAGCCCGGCCAGGGGATACTCCCGCCACTCGGTGTGCTGGTCCACCGCGTACTCGACCCTCACCTCGCGCTGGCCGTGCTGTAGCTTGAGCGCGCGCGGCGCGTCAATGAGTTGAATCTGGCCGTCCACGATAAACGCCACCCGGTCACACACCTCGTCGGCCACGGCCATGTTGTGCGTCGTCAGGAAGACGGTGCGGCCCTCGTCGCCCAGCCGCCGGATCAGGTCCTTGATACCCCGGCTGCTGACCGGGTCCAGCCCGGAGGTCGGTTCGTCCATGAAGATGAGTTCGGGGCGGTTGAGCAGCGCGCGGGCCACGTTGAGGCGCATCTGCATGCCCTTGGAGTACTGGGCCACGCGCACGTTCGCCGCGTCCGCCAGGTCCACCAGGGACAGCAGGGCCTGCGGGTCCTCGGTCGGCCCGCTGTACAGGTCGCGGAAGAACCGGAGGTTCTCCAGCCCCGTCAGCTTGGAGTAGTGGTTGGGCAACTCGAAGGAGACGCCAATGTGCTCGTAGAGGTCAGCGCCCCAGGCGCGGATGTCCTTGCCCAGCACCCGCGCCGTCCCCTGGTGGCCGGTGAGCAGGCCAATCAGAATCTTCTGCGTCGTGCTCTTGCCCGCGCCGTTGGGACCGAGGAACCCGAACACCTCGCCCGCCTGCACCTGGAAGCTTATCCCGTTGACGGCGGGCGCCTTTCGCCCGGCGTAGGTGTACGTCAACCCCTGCACGTCAATCATGGCCCACCTCGCTCTCGAACCCTGCGCTCAAACAGAGACGCGCCCTGTCGAGCGCGTCCCATGACCTCTAGTATTATCCTTTTTTTGACCTTCTCTTCCCGACACCTTGCCGACACCCAGCCGTGACCCGGGAGGCGAGTCAGGGGGGCAAATGTTGGTTGAGCCAAGTCACGAACTCTTGGAAGGTCATCTCGTCTGTTAGCCGCAGTCCGGTTTTGTTTGCCAGGTGCATATGAGGGATAAGCTCTCCCACATGTTGCTCGCCGATGCGCCCGTATTTCAAGCGTAGAGCGCGCGGGTCGGGGCTGTTGTCGAAGCCCACCTCTACTCGTGAGTCGCTTAGGACATAGTAACGATATTTGCGGGCGCTGCTGTCAAGCAACTCGGTCGCGATGATGCGGTAGATGTCGTAGCGAGCTTCTAGCCGCAAAATCGCTCGCGCTGGCGTGGCGTCCACCGTCGCCTCGACCTGCTCAAAGGCTAGCCGCGCCGCCTGGACTATGTCAGCAAAATAGTCTGGAGGGTGCGCGTCCAATCCTCGATGCCTTTCACACAAAACTCCCAGTCGGCCAGGTCATTCTCCCACAGAGGGCTGATATCACTCTCAACTTGGCGGACGAAAGCTTCATCTTGAGCGCTGCGCTGCGCCAAGCTGGCGTAGTCCATGCCGTACCTGGCCTGGTAAGCCTGGTCACGCTCACGGAGACGAGCGATGCGGCTGGTGATCTGGTCAATGGTATAGCGTTGGAGGGCAAGGTCCACGGCTGTTTGGACATCCCCCAGCGCATTTAACGCCTCAGCGTACTTATCGGGGATTCTGATTGTCAGCATACAAGCCTATCCACTCCCGTCTCTTGACTCACCAGGCTGAGAGCTATTTCCATTATAAGCGCCGCGCGTTCCCTGGTCAATCGCTCCAATGGGCTTACTTGATCCTGAACTCGAAGGTGGCCGTCCAGAACTCGTTCTGCTTGCCCTGGATGTTGACCTGGAGGGTGTGGACGCCGTTGGACATGGGCTTACCGGCGGTCGTGTTGTCGCTGGCGCGCCAGGTTAGGCCGGCGCGGGCGGGCAGGGTACGGCAGGTCGTGCCGCTCGACTCCTGGAAGGCGCAGTAGGGCGGCGTGTTCTCGGTGTGCTGGTAGACCGTTTGGCCCTGGGCATTGTTGACCACGAATTCGACGCTTTGAATCCCGTCGCCGTCCCTGGGCTGTCCGCGCAGGCGGGCCAGGACCTGGAAGGTGAGGGCGGTCATGCCCGTCGGCTGGAAGCCTCGATCCACCAGCGACGCATCAATGAGCAGCCGGCCCTGGTTGTCCTTGGGGTCGCCGTCGGGCGGGAACTTGCTGGGGATGTTGGGGGCGCCGGGGGTCGGGGTCGCGCTAGGGGGCGGCAGTGTGCGGGTGGCGGGCGGCAGCAGGCTGGGAACAGTGGGGGGTGGGACGCGGGTACTGGTCGCTGTAGGGCGGCTGGTGATCGTCGTAGCCGTCGGCGGGAGCGCAGTGGGGCGGGGCGGGGCGGTGGGCGGCGCAGTGGTAGGCGAAGGCGGGGCAGGCGTCGGCGCGGGAGTCGGCGCGGCCGTCGTCCCGGACCCACACGCGGTGACCATGAACAACAGCCCCACCACGAGCCACCATCCCCACCCTTGACGTTGACCGACCATAACATCCTCACTCCAGGCTCTTGAGGGCCTGCTGTACCGCCGCGCGGCGGGGCTGACAGATCACCGGGATGATACCGCTCGGCCCGGTCAGAATGCCATCGCTTGGACTGCGCTCCGCCTGGGTCAGGCAGTCGCCGTAGGCGCCGTCGGCCTGGGTGTAGAGCGTTCGCGCCCCGGCTGTGTCGCCTTGCTGCTGGCGGCTGTAGGCGTGCTCCTCGTAGGCGATGCCGAGCACGGAGTGGGCCTGCGCCAGCAGCCGATACTGGTCCTGGAGGACTGGAACGACGGCCAGAATGAGGCGGGTCGTTTGGTCAAAGTCCTCGTCGGCGGCGGGGTAGTCGGGCGCGTCCAGGTGGAGATAGCCCTCGCCCCGGACGCGGTAGACATAGGCCAGGCCAAGCTGGGCCTTGGCGGCCACCTGCGGGTCGCTTGCCGCCTGCGCCCGCTCCACGGCGGTCTGGTAGTGGCGGAGCGCCGTCTGCCAGGCCTCGGGTTCGGCCAGGCGTTGGGCGGGCGGCTGGGCCTGGACGCGCTGGAAGTAGACGCCGCCCAGCCCAACGTAGGCGCGGGCGTAGTCAGGTTCCTGGTTGAGCGCCTCCTGGAAGGCGGCCTCGGCGCTGTCGGGCCGTTGCAGGAACAGGTTGGCGCGGCCGATGAAGTAGAGTAGGATTTCGCGCCCCTCGGTTTCGGGCCGCGTCTTCAAGTCGTCGAGCGTCTGGGTAAAGACGTCGAGGGCCTGCTCCTGGCGGCCCAGCAGGTCGTACATCAGGCCGATGGTGAAGCGCGACAGGAGCTTCTGGCGGTAGTTGAGGGCCTGGTTGAGGGCCAGCGCCTCGCGGTTGTCGAGGGGCAGGCGGAGCGGAATGGGCGCGCCTAGCTCGTAGCGGCCCACAATCTCGTCGGCCTCGTTGCGCAGCGGCGCCACGTAGAAACGCGGGGCGAGGCTGGCGGCGTTCTGGCTCGGCGTCAGGTTGGCGTAGATGACGACGTCGGCGCCCACGTGTTTGGCGAGGGCGGCGGCCTCGCCGTCGTCACGTACCAGGCCTAGCCCGCCGTAGCGCACCTGCGGCTTGAAGTCCTGCGCGACAGTGGTCGGCAGGCTCTTAAACTCCTGGTCGAGGGATTCGAACAGGAGCTGGGCCAGTTTCCCACCGTCCTCGGAGGCGCGGACCCCCCCGTCGGCGCCTTGCTGGCCGAAGTCGGCCACGGCCACGTTGAACAGGCCGCTCATGCGGGTCTGGACGGTCGGCTGAGGGCGTTGCGTCGGACCCGATACGCCGCGCACGAGGGCGACGAGCAGAGCGAGGGCGACGACGCCGACGAGGGCGAGCGGCCAGGCCGGGATGTTAAGGGTCCCGATCTGCACCACGTTCTTGCCGACGGCAACGTTACCCGTCACATCGCCGGTGCGGGCCGTGATGACATCGCCGTGTGCCCCTTGGGGCGCGTCGTCCAGGTCAGCCTCGTCCTCGCCGGGCGTGTAGGCCCAGGCGACGGCGGGACGCACCTCGGCCAGGCGCTTGAGCAGGTCGGGCATGCGGCCCGCGCGCTCGAAGTAGCGGATGATCTGGGCGGCCCAGTACGACTTGCCGTGGTCCTTACCGGGGATGTTCTCGGCGTCTACACCCAGGTCATCGCATAGCAGCGCCAGGTCGTCGAGGGAGAAGGCCTCGACAAGGTTCTGGCGCAGCGTGGCGCGAGGTGCGGGCGTCGCGTTACTGGGTTCCGTGATCGTCCCTCCCTGCTATCCCAAATACACAACTCCAGAATAGGGCACCCTGTCAGACTGGGCTATGCGATACTTCACGCTATAATTGTGAAGTATCTCACCTTAGTGTTCGGCGTCACGGAAGATGACCGCTTGAGTCGGCTGGGTATTGACCCGCAACTGGAAGA
The DNA here is from genome assembly GCA_964522005.1 of uncultured Anaerolineales bacterium. Lineage (GTDB taxonomy): Bacteria > Chloroflexota > Anaerolineae > Epilineales > JAHCIE01 > JAHCIE01. Next base: position 5,878 of record CAZFUK010000100.1, read on the forward strand.
GGTCGGGGCGGGCGTAGTGGCCGACGACGTCGAGGTCGAGCGTGGCGCGGGGGATGTCGTCCAGGTCGAGGTCCGCCGTCACGATGGCCGGCTGGTCGTAGACCGGCCCGGCCAGCACCTGGCCCAGCGGGTTGACGACGCAACTGCCGCCCCGAATGAGTACCGTGTCGGGCGCGTTACCCTGGACCGGGTGGTAATCGGCGGGGTAGTCGGCGCGGCGGGCGAACTGGCAGGTGGAGAGGACGAAGCAGCGGCCTTCGAGGGCGATGTGGCGCATGGTGGACAGCCAGGTCTCGCGGTCGTCCACCGTGGGCGCGCAGTAGAGCTGTATCCCCTGGGCGTACATGGCGGTGCGCAGCAGGGGCATGTAGTTCTCCCAGCAGATGACCGCACCGATGCGCCCAATGGGCGTCTCGAACACCGGCAGCGTCGAGCCGTCGCCAAAGCCCCAGACCAGCCGCTCCATCGCCGTCGGCATGACCTTGCGATGCTTGCCCAGCAGCGCGCCGTCCGGGGCGAAGAACAGGACGGTACAGTAGAGGGTGCCGCGCTCGCGCTCGATCACGCCGATGACCAGGTGGACCCCGTGCTGGCGGGCAAGCGCGCCGAGGCAGGCGGTGTCGGGGCCCGGCACATCCACCGCGCTGGCCCAGTAGCGCCGAAACAGGTCGCGCCCTTCCGGCGTGCGCATGCCCACCCGCGCGCCAAAGTCCACCCCCTTAGGGTAGCCGGCGACAAACGCTTCGGGGAAGACGACGAGCTGCGCCCCCTGGCCGGCGGCCTCAGCGGTCAGCGCGTGGACTTTGTCGAGCGTCGCTTCGCGGTCGAAGGCGGCCGGCCCGTCCTGGACCAACGCAACCCGGAGACAGGGCAGACTATTCATTCTGAATCCGTTCGAGTCTGCTTGTGGCTTCCTTTGTAGCCTCGCTCAACGCCCACAACTGCCGCGTCAACTGGGCGTGGCCGATGTGCTGGCTCATGTGCTCAACCGCGTGCTGGATATTGTAGCGCACGGTCAGCAGGCGGTCCGGGCGGCGCGGGTGGGAGCGGCTCCCGTCGAGGTCAGCCTGGCTGAGGCTATCCACGAACTGATGGACGTAGTCGCGGGTGCGCTGAACGCGGGCGCGAAGGTAGGCCGGGTCGTGGTTGGCGGGGCCGAACTCCTGTGGCCCCTCGTCGCCGTCCACCGCCTCCCACTCAATCCGTCCCAGGACCCACTCGGCCTGCCGGAGTAGGTAAACCGTCGAGGAGACGGCGTGGGCGATGATCAAGCCCAGTTCGTTGCTCGCGCCCTGCCACGGGCTGCGCTCGAACGGCTTCCAAAGCAAGGCGGCTGGAGGGAGATCGGCCAGGAGTTGCTCAATCTCCTCATACTTCTCGTCATAGAGGCGGCGGTAGGTGGCGAGTTCGGTGGTGGACGACATACAAACGCCTTTCGGTTACACCGTTGTCGCCGGCAAGGTGCAATCATCGAGGAACTCAACCGGGTCGGCCTGATGGGCATAGGGCGATTATAGGTCTAGACCACCACGTCGTCAACTGGGTCTAGAGCAAAGCAGAGACGTGCGCCAGGAAAGCCGTGCAGGCGGCGGCGAAGTCGCCGGGCGGCGCGCCCAGGTCGAGGGCGAGGGCGTGGACGGTGAGACCGCTCTGGCGGACGATGAGCGGGGGAGTGGCGGTGGGGGCGGGGTAGACCAGGCCGCCGTGCGCGGCGCCGAGGGCCTGGCAGTAGGTCAGCAACTGGTAGAGGTCGGCCGGCTGGGGTGGGCCAGGGAGCTTGTACTTGGTGTCGAGGACGAGCGGCAAGCGGCCCCGGCGCTGGACGACAACATCGGGCCGCAGGGACACCTGCTCGGCCTGGTCCAGCGGCAGCGTCCGCTGCGCCGTCACCTGGGCGTCCAGCTCGTCGGCTAGGAGGCGGGCGACGAAGGTCTCGAACAGCCGCGCCACGTCGAGCCAGAAGACCGGGAAGGGGCGGTCGCCAGGGTCGAGGGCGGGCGCGCAGCCGGCGACCAGCCAGCGGGCCAGGACGAGGGCGGGCGCGGCGTCCTCCTCCAGGCGGGTCAGGTGGACATGGTCGAAGGCGGTGGCCGGGTGGGCCGTGTCGGCCACGGCGTGGAGTTGGTCGAGGGCCAGGTCCAGGCGGCGGGCGAGGACCCCCGGCGGGGGGTGGGCGGTGAGCAGAGTGTGCTGCGCGACGCGGGCGGCCTGCTTGAGCAACTGGTTGACCAGGGTATCGGCGCTCCACTCCGTGCGCTGGGTGATCGGGCGGTGGCGGCGGGCGGGCGACCCGCGTAATGTCGGCGTGAGCAGGAGCTTGCCGCGCACAAAGGGGGTAGCCTCGGTGACGGGCATGGGGCGGCGGCGCAGCCCGGCGGCCAGGTAGGCGTCGAGGGCCTGGAGGTAGAGGTTCACCAGGCCGAGCAGGGCGGCGTCGCCCTCGGCGTAGCCCGCCAGGGCGTGCGGGTCCACGTGGAGATGCGGTTGACCCGCCAGCCGCGCCAGCAGGGTGAACAGGTTGGCGAGCGGGGCCTTGGGCTGGAGGGTCACCGAGCGGCGCGGCAGGGCGATGCGCCCCACGACGGGGCGGGCGGTCAGGCTGTAGTGGCCCGGCTCCCAGGCAGGGGCAATCTCCACCAGCCCCGACCGGCGCAGGGCGTCCGCCTCGTCCGGCGTCAGGGCGACGCCGTCCAGCCGGCTGTTCTCGCGCAGGACAATGTCAGTCGGCGGCATGGCGGGCGAAGAAGTGGGCGGCCAACTGGTCGTAGGCGTCCAGCCGCAGCGGGTGGGTGTAGAAGATTTCGGCCAGCGTCGGGCGAATGGCGTAGGTCCAGGCGCGCTCGACGGCGGCGCCGTCCAGGTCGGGGCGCATGAAGTAGCTGTGGCCGATGTGGTAGTCGTAGCCCACGCCGTCGTCGGCCAGGCGGTCGTTGAGGGCGACCAGGAAGTCGGCGGGCCAGAGGGGCGCGGGCGGGTGGGCGGCCAGATAGCGGCGCAGCAGGTCGGGGTCGGGCGCGAAGTGGACGAAGGCGAAGCGGCGGCGTAGGGCCTGGTCTAGAATCGCCACGGCACGGTCCGCGCTGTTCATGGTGCCGATGAGGACCAGGTTGGGGGGGACGCGCAGGGCCGCTCCGGAGTAGGGCAACTCGACGGCCTGGCCGCGATACTCCAGGGCGTAGAGCAACTCACCAAACACCTGGGGCAGGTTGGCGCGGTTGATCTCATCCACGACGAGGACGCTGCGCGCCTGGGGGCGGGCCTCGGCGTCGCGGCACAGGCGTTGGAACAGCCCCGGTTGGACCGTGTAGACCAGGTCGCCGCCCTCGCCCACCTGCGGGCGGATACCCTCGATAAACTCTTCGTAGCTGTAGGCCGGGTGGAACTGGACGACGTGGACCGCGCCGTCCGCCCCTGCCAGCAGCCGCGCCAGGACGCGGGCGACGTGGGTCTTGCCCGTGCCCGGCGGGCCGTGGAAGACGATCTGGCCGCGCTCCAGGGCGAGGTCGCGCAGTTGGGCGAGGCGCGCCTCGGGCAGCCAGGTCTCGGCGGCCGCCTGGGCGAGGGACAGGGGAAGGGGGCGGGAAGGGGGGTAAGGCGGGGGAGGGGCGTGTAGGGGCGAGGTTGCCTCGCCCGTACGATCATCCGCGTCTCTATCGCCCCCCTCGGGCGCGGTGACCGCGCCCCTACGGTCGTCGGCTGTGGGGGAGAGGCCTATCTCCGTCGGCCAGGTAGCATCCTCGGCGGTCGGGTGGACGGTGTAGGGCGCCTGTTCCTCGCCCAACTGGAGCGGGGGCGGTAGGGTGTCGGCCTGGGCCGCGAGTTCCCACGTCTCTAGCTCGTCGGCGCCCGCGCCACGGGTGACGAAGTCCATGAAGTGGTCCACCTCGAACAGGTCGAAGTCGGGGTGGAGCGCGGTCAGGTCGAGGCAGGCGGCTTGGATGGCGAGGTAGCGGCTGCCCGGCGTGTCGGCGGCCTTCCAGCGCTGCATGCCCAGGGCACGCAGGCCCGCCTCGACACGGTTGTTCCAGAAGGGGTTGCGGTCGGGGTCGAGGGCTTGCAGGAGGGGCGAGTAGAAGGTTTTGCCCAGCCCGGCCTGGTAGAGGGGCGAGCGGGGCTGGAGGACGAGGTCCACCCGGTCGGCTAGCTCGATGTCGGGGTCCAGCAGCCGCAGCAGGGCCTGGCGCACGCGGTTGGGCGCCTGCTCGACCGCCCGGTAGCGCAGGGGGATGGTGACGACGTCTTTATAGAACTCGGTCAGCGCCGCCACCAGGGCGTCGTCCGTCGCCTGTTCGAGGAACGCGGGGTTGAAGAAACTCTCGCGGACGCGGGCCACCCGCTCGCGGGCTTTGAGCGTCCAGCCGCTCAGGTGCGCGCCCTGCTCGAAGTAAGCCTCGACCAGCGCGCGCACCTGCTCATCGGTTAAGCGTGTGGATTGCGACATTCACCCCTCACCCCTGCCCCCACCTGTTTAGATTCTAATACACTTGTTCGGAAGGGGCAAGCGGGCGGGGGCGGCGGGTCTATTCGGCGTTCACCTCGCGGCTGATGGCCGCCTCGCCGCCGACCCGCGCCGCGACGCGCGCCAGAGCGGCCAGGACGACAATCGCCAGCAGCGTGGCGATGATGGCGTAGACGAACAGGCCCGCCACATCACTGTCGCCGGGGAAGACGGCCAGGATGGTGGCGCGGATGGCCTGGTTCCAGGCCAGCGCGGCGACGAAGCCGAGGGCCGAGGTAATCAGCGTGACAATGGTCTGGACGATGATGCGGGTGCTGGCCAGGGCGCGCGCCCTGGCCGCGTGGGTTGAGTTGCGCAAGGCGGCCTCCGTGGCCTAGTCTACGTCGCGGGCGATGGCCGCCGCGCCGCCCATGAGCGCGGCGACGCGCGCCAGGAGCAGCACCACGACCACGGCGATGACGGTCGCCAGGATGGCGTAGGTGTAGAGGCCGACGAGGCTGTCGTCACGGCCCAGCACCGCCTCGAGCGCGGCGCGGATGGCCTCATTCCAGGCCAGGGCCGCGACGAAGCCCAGACTGGACGAGGCAAGGGTGATGATAGTTTGGATGAAGATACGCGCGTTCACGGTGGCCTCCAATGCCCCCTCATACAGGATGAATGCCCTAATGCCCCAACACCTCGACGCTCTTGGCGCGGCGGTGCCAGGTCAGCTTGGAGCGGCCGAACTGGCGCAGCAGAGCCTGGGCGCGGTCGCGGAGGGGCCGCAGATGGGCCTGCCCGACCTTCCACTGGCCGCCCACCTGGTTAATCACCAACTGGCTGTCGCCCTTGACTTCGACGCTAAAGTCGTGCGGGTCGTGGCCCGCCTTCTGGATGCCGGCTGTCAGTTCGGCCAACGCCTCGATGAGCGTCATGTACTCGGCTTCGTTGTTGGTCGTCTGCCCCGGATACTCCAGCCGCCGCACGCGGCTCTTGCCGTCGCGGGCACGGGTAAGCTGGTAGCTGCCGTAGCCCTGGCCGGGGTTGCCCCGGCTGCCGCCGTCAAAGATAATGGTATAGTCAAACTCGGTCATTCTACTCCAATGCAGCCTGTTCTACTCGATGGTGAGCAGCGTCTCGCCCATGTTGACCGCCTGCCCGGGGCGGCAGCGAATGGCCTTGACCACGCCAGGGCGGGGAGCGCGTAGCTCGTTTTCCATCTTCATGGCTTCCAGAATCACCACGCCCTGGCCCTGCTCGACGGTCTGCCCCGGCTCGACGCGCACCGTGACAACCAGGCCGGGCATGGGCGCTTTGAGCGCGATTTCGCCGCCCTGGGCCGATCCCGCGCCCACGAGGTGCTTTAGCCGGCCCAGCCGCTCGTCCTCGACCGTGATGGCGTGGCGCTCGCTGCCGATTTCGACGTAGTAGACGCCCTCGCGCCGGTCCACGTAAGCTTCATAGGACTGCCCGTCAATCAGGATCGAATAGGTCGTGCCCCGGTTGACGGCTTCCAGGCTGACCTGGTGGGGCACGCCATCCACCACGATCTCGTTCGGGTGGTCTACATCAATGACAAATGCCTTGCCGTCGGCATCCGCTAGATACTTCACCGCTGCTCTCCTTGGTGGTTGCCTGATTAAATGCGCTGCAGCGCCTTCTCGCGGCCATACATCTTCCACGAGCGAGCCGGGTCCTCCCGAATCATCGCTATCGCCTGCTGCCGCCGCTGGTGGGCCAGGAGGGTGGCGATGACCGCCGCGACGTCACGGTGCCTGGTCTCCTCGACGTCCGGCATCTTGAAGCGCTTCTCGAGGAACTGGGTATCGAAGTGGCCGCCGATGAAGCTGGGGCTGTCCATCATTTGCAGGTGGAACGGGATGGAGGTCTTGATGCCGACGAGGCGGTACTCGTTGAGGGCGCGGCGCATGCGCAGAATAGCCTCGGCGCGTGTCTCGCCCCAGGCGATGAGCTTGGCGATCATGGGGTCGTAGTACAGGCTGACCTCGAAGCCCTCGTAGACGCCGCTCTCGACGCGCACGCCCGGACCGGTCGGCTCGGTGGCGGCGATGATGCGCCCGGTGGAGGGCAGGAAGTTGTTGTACGGGTCTTCGGCGGTGATGCGGCACTCCAGCGCCCAGCCGTTGAGGTGGATGTCCTCCTGGCTGTAGCGCAGCTTGCGGCCGGCCGCGATGCGCAGTTGCTCCTTGACAATGTCCACCCCGGTGACCAGTTCCGTC
>CAZFUK010000101.1:0-2194 GCA_964522005.1 uncultured Anaerolineales bacterium
GCGGGCAAGGGGGTCGGCGGCGCGGCGGGGGGCGGCGCCTGGGCCATACGCTCCACCGCGCGGGCGGCATCCGCCTCGGGAACACCGCGCAGGGTCAGGGCGCGCTGGACCAGCAAGCCCCGGTCGGGGTCATGGGCCGGCGCGAGCATAGCGGCCCAGCGTTCAAGCTCCTGGCGCGCCCAGTCTTCATCCAGCCCCAGACCGAGCAAGATGACGTGGACATCGGCGGTGTCGAGACGGCCGCGGCGGGCCAGGGTCTCCGCCAGCGGGTCGAGGGCGGGCAGGAGTTGGGCGACGCGGTCGGGGGGTAAGGGGTGGCTCAAGCTCTCTCCTTGCGGCGGCTATGCTTGTGGCGCCCCAAGTATAGCATGCCTCGGCCAGGGGTGTAAGCCTCGCGTGCCGCCGTGGAACAGCGTTTGCTAGAGAGCCTGTGTGTCCTTCCCATCCTTCCCATCCTATGCTATTCTTCCTACATCTTCCTACGCCTTCCTATGTCTTCCTATGCTTTATGAGGCGCCACTATGCCAGATACATTTGCCGAACTAGGTCTGAGTGAACCCATTCTCAAAGCGATTAGCGACCTGGGCTATGAGGCCCCTACCCCCATCCAAGCGCAGACCATCGGCCTGCTGATGCAGGGGCAGGACGTCATCGGTCAGGCGCAGACCGGCACGGGCAAGACGGCCGCCTTTGCCCTGCCCATGCTCGAACGGGTGGACCCGGCCCTGCGCCAGGTCCAGGCCATCGTGCTCGCCCCCACGCGCGAGCTGGCCGTCCAGGTGGCCGAGGCGTGCCACAAGTATGGCCGCTATCGCGGCATCAGCGTCCTGCCCGTCTATGGCGGCCAGCCCATTGACCGCCAGTTGCGCGGCCTCCGCCAGGGCGCGCAGGTGGTCATCGGGACGCCGGGGCGGGTGATGGACCACATTCGACGCGGCAGCCTGGACCTGTCCCACGTGTGTTATGTGGTTCTCGATGAGGCCGACGAGATGCTGGACATGGGCTTTATCGAGGACATCGAGTGGATTCTGGAGCACGTCCCGACCGACCGCCAGACGGGGCTGTTCTCGGCGACCATGCCGGAGCCGATTCGCGCGCTGGCCCAGAAGTACATGCGCGGCCCGCAGACGGTGTCCATCGAGCGGGAGCAGTTGACCGTTCCCACGACGGAGCAGACCTACTACGACGTCGCGCCGTCGGCCAAGCTCAACGCCCTGGGCGCCATTCTCGACCACGAGATGCCCACGGCGGCGATTATCTTCACCCGCACCAAGCTCGCGGCGAGCGAGTTGACCGAGAGCCTGAGCGGGCGGGGCTACTCGGTGGACGCGCTACACGGCGACCTGAGCCAGGCGGCGCGCGATAGCGTCATGCGCCGCTTCCGCGACGGCCAGGTCGAAATCCTGGTGGCGACGGACGTGGCCGCGCGGGGGCTGGACATCGAGAACGTCAGCCACGTCGTCAACTACGACATTCCCAACGACCCCGAGGCGTATGTCCACCGCATCGGCCGCACGGGCCGCGCGGGCCGCACGGGCGCGGCGATTACCCTGGTGACGCCCCGCGAGCGGCGGCTGCTCAAGGACATCGAGCGCATGTCAGGGGCGCGCATCCGCCCCATGAAGCTGCCCACGCGCGCCGATGTGGCGGCCCGCCGCGTCGAGGCGCTCAAGACCTCGATCCGTGACCGCGTCCAGCAGGGCGATCTCGATCCGTACCTGGTGCTGGTGCAGGGGCTGGGGGAGGAGCTAGACCTGGCCGAGGTGGCGGCGGCGGCCATCAGCCTGGCGGCGACGGCCGACCGGCGCGGGCCGCTGGTGATGGTGGAGCCAGAGGAGGAGACACGCGCCGAGACAGCGCCGCGCACGGGCAATGGGATCGTGCGGCTGTTCATTGACGCGGGCCGCAAGGACGGTGTGCGGCCTTCGGACATCGTCGGCGCCATCGCCAACGAGGCCAGCGTGCCGGGCCGCGCCATCGGCGCCATTGACATCTACGACCGCTTCTCGTTTGTCGAAATCCCCGAACGCTACGTGGACGACGTCCTGGCCGCCATGAGCCGCACCACGCTCAAGGGCCACGACGTCACGTTTAAGGTCGCCATCCCGCGCGAGAGCCAGGCCGCGCGCGAGGACTTGCCGCGCCGCCGGCCGCCGCGTGAGGGCGGGCCGCGTGAGGGTGGACCGCGCGAGGG
>CAZFUK010000101.1:2294-12528 GCA_964522005.1 uncultured Anaerolineales bacterium
GCGGTCGCCCCGGCCGAGGCTAGGCGAAAGCGGCGTCTGTGTCATCGCCCATAGACCTGACAGGTTTCCAAAACCTGTCAGGTCTGCCCAATTACACCCCCTTCAGGTACTCGCGAATCATCAGGGCGGCGGTCGCGCCCTCGCCGGCCGCGCTGGCGGCTTGCTTGGTGCTGCCCTGGCGCACGTCGCCCGCCGCGAACACCCCCGGCAGGCTCGTCATCAGCGTCAGGTCGGTCTCGATAAAGCCGGTCGCGTCACGTTTGACTGTCTCCGGCAGCCAGCCTGTGTTGGGCGACAGCCCGATGAACACAAACACGCCCTGCGGGTGGAGGGTCTCGGTCTCCCCCGTGACCCTGTTGCGAATCGCTACCCCTTCGAGCTTGCGCTGGCCCTCGAAGGCTGTCACCTCGGTGTTGTACAGGACCTTGATTGTATCCGTCTCGGCGATCTTGTCCTGGACCACCTTACTCGCCGCCAGCTTCGGCCCGCGCACCAGCAGCGTCACGTCGCGGGCGAAGCGGGTCCGGAATACCCCCTCCTCGCCCGCGCTGTTGCCCCCACCCACCACCGCCACCGACACGCCCCGGTAGAACGGCCCGTCGCACGTAGCGCAGAAGTGGATACCCGCCCCCAGCAACTCATCCTCCCCGCGCACGCCCAGCCGGCGGTACGTCGAGCCGGTGGCGATGAGGACGGCCCGCGCCCCGTACTCCTGGCCGTCGCCCGTGGTCACATAGCGCGACTCCTCCTCGGCGCGCAGGCCGACCACCTCCTGGGCCTGGAGCGTCTCGACGCCGAAGCGGTGCGCCTGGCGGGCGAGGCGCTCAGCGAACTCCGCACCCGTGACGCCCTCGGGGAAGCCGGGGAAGTTGTCCAGCCGCTCGGTGATACCGGCCTGGCCGCCCAGGCTGCTCTTTTCAACCACCAGGACGTCTAACCCCTCCCGCGCCGCGTAGAGCGCGCACGTCAGCCCGGTCGGCCCGCCGCCGACGATAATCAGGTCGTAGTAGGGCTGCCGCGCCCGCGTCTGGAGGCCGAGCCTGGCCGCCAACTGGGCGTTGCTCGGCTCAACCAGCACAGCCCCGTCGTCGAAGACAATGGTGGGGATGATGCGCTTGCCCGCGTTGGCCCGCTCGACCAGGGCCACCCCGTCGGGGTCCTGTTCAATGTCCACCCAGTGGTAGTGGACGCGCTGCTCGCCCAGGAAGCGCTTGGCGCGCTGGCAGTCCGGGCACCAGGGCGCCCCGTAGACTGTAATATGCGTATCGGACATGGTGTTCTCCAAGATGTGACGATTTGCCTTTGCTCTCCGCCTGTGTAGAATCTGACTACTCACTCTAAGCGCCTCAATCCATCACCGATCATTGTCTATAAGGAATAGGCTCATGGCAGTCAACTCTGCACCCCCGGTCCAGACCTGGGAGCTCGAACAACTGGTCCGATTGTACCAGCGCCGTCCTGAGTTAGTGAGCGCCGCTCTGGACCGCCTGCTGGCAGAGGACGAAGAGTTGCGCTGGGCTGTTGTCGTGGGTGCCTACCTGGATGGACAGATTAGCCTCGGCAAAGCGGCCGAACTACTAGGCATGCAAGCTCTCGCACTCCGAAATCAATTTCTAGACTTAGGCATCCCCCTCCGTCTGGGTCCAGCCGATCTCGCCGAAGCACGCGCGGAAGTGGAAGCCGTGCGAAGCTGGTTCAGGCAAGCGGTAGACAATCCAGCGCTGTGATCGCCTTACTCGATAACACTGTCTTGTTAATATGTTGAGTAGTATGATTGCTGCAGGCTACCGATCCCCCATCGCTAGCCTGGCTGAGATCGTGTAGGGATCTCAGTTCGTCGTTCCCCCTCGGCGTTGAGCGTATCACTATCAACGTAGCCTCATCTTTAGAGCAATGACTGGCGTCTCAGCCAGCCCGTACTAGCTCTGCAACTTCCATAGACAGCGCCTCAATCGTCTTCTCCAGGCCGCCGGGCGCGTAGGGCGACTGCTGCTCCTGGTACAGGCCCCGGTCGTACAGGTCGGCGGGGGCCAGGTAGCCGAGGGTGCCGTTGGTCACGCCGAGGACCAGCAAGGGCACCCCAGGGAAGCGCTGCCTCAGCTCCTGTTGCAGGACCGAGTACGGCTCGTTGGGAACGGCCACGACGACAGCCTGACCCAGCCGCCACGTCCAGACGGGCATGCGGTGGACCGCGTCCGCGCCGAGGGTCTGCTGGATGAACAGCCGCCGCCGCAGCTTCTCCTGCTCGCGGCGGTTCTCGGTGGTCGCGATGGCCGCCCGCAATTCCTCGACCGAGGGCAGCGGCTTGCGCTCCAGTTCCACCTCGCCCAGGCGGCTGACCAGGCGCTCGGCCGCCTGTCGCTGCGCGTCGCCGATGGGCTGGTGCGCCCAGGTGCCCAGGTCGGCCCCCGAGGGCATGATGCCGGTGTAGACGAACTGGGTGGCGGGCGGCGGCAGGGCGGTCAGGGCGGACGCGGCGGCATAGCCCAGTTGGCGGCCGTTGCGGTCGGCCACCGCCGTGTCGCCCACGTAGCCCTCGCGGGGCGCTAGCTCGCCCGACGCCCCCTGGAGGAACAGGGCGGGCGCGTCGAAGGCCTGTTCCAGGACCTCCCGCGCCGCGCCGACAAAGTCCGGCGAGATGAGGCGGTTTTCCCAGGCCAGCGTCGTCGGGTGGCAGGCATAGTTGAACAGCGTGGCGCGTACCGTCCCGTCGTCGCCCGTGACGCGGCCTACAAGAACGGTATCATCGGCGGGCGCGGCCGGGTTGAAGCCGCAGGCGTAGCGGCCTTCGGCCTCATCCCAGAAATCGCGGTTGACGGCCAGGTCGCAGCGGCCCTGCCCCCAGACCGTCCAGGCGGGGGCCAGCCCGTCGAGGGCGGCCTGGACGGCGTCGCCCACTGCCTGGGTCAGCGCCGCCAGGTAGCCAGGGACGAGATCGCCGCCCGGCAGGTCGGGCAGCATCGAGTTGACATTCGGCCCGGCGTGGGTGTGGGACAGGTTGACCAGCAGGCTGGCGGGCGTCAGCCCTGTGCGGGCCAGGACCGCCTGCCGCAGGGCGTGCTCGTCCTGGAGGTTTTGGAACCAGCCCAGGTCGAGGGCCACCAGGGCGAGCGTCGGCCCCTCGCCCATCAGCGGGCGGAAGACGGCGGCCGTCGCGGTCATGGGGCGGTGAACGCCCTCAGCGGCGTCGTGGGCCGCCGCGCCCCAGGTGCGGGCGTAGATGCCGACCGGCGGGGTTACATCGCGGACGGCGACGCCGCACAGGCAGCGGGTGTAGAGCGATGGAACGGTAGGCGTAGACATGGCGGAGTCTCCTTGAGGGGCGGGGCCGCGGGGTAGGGGCGAGGTCTCCTCGCCCAGGGCAGGGGAACCCTCCTCCTACCGCTGCCTTACCTGTCCTGGTCGTCGGGGCGGTCCAGGCGGGTCATGATCCATTCGAGCTTGGCGTCAATGTCCTGGAGGCGGCGGTAGGTGCGCACGTTCACCTCGTAGTCCAGTTCGGCCAGCTTAGACGCGTGGGCGTCCTCGCGGCTGTCGTCAATGAGCAGGAAGCCGGTGATAAACACGGCCTCGATGCCCAGCACCAGGCCCAACAGGCTGTAGGGGTACTGGTCGAAGGTTGCGATGCCCACCAGCGCGCCGGTATTCAGGATGATCCAGAGTATCACCAGCACAATATGGACAATGATATAGGCCGGCTGACCGATGAAGCGGGCCACCCGGCTGGCGAGGGACTCGTACCACTTGGTCTCGGCCTGGAGTTCCTCCAATACGTACTTGAAGTCGCCCAGCGACTTCCCACACTGACAGAACACGGCGTCATGGTCGTTCTCGCCGCCGCAGGCTGGGCAGACCCGTGGCTCCGACGCGGGCAGGGGCAGGGTGGATTGAGCAGCCGCCATAGATTAGGTCACTCCTGGGTGAGGGATAACGCGGGGCAGATTCTCCATACTATGCGCCACCGGGCCGTGGGTGTCAAGTGGAGGGCCGACCGTGTCCGGCTCTACGGCTCGTTGTTGACGCGGTCGCCCAGCGGCCTATGATTTAGGGCTGGCAGAACGGTCTTTTTACCCACATCAGGAGACTCAGCCGATGACGAACCATCCACTCCCACGCTCGGCCCCCAAGGCCCCTGGCTCGGTGATAGACTGGCTGCTCGACTCGGACCCGGCGCTGCGCTGGCAAGTGCTGCGCGACCTGACGGATGCCTCCGCCGCCGAGGTCGCCGCCGATCGGGCACGGGTCGCAAGCGAGGGCTGGGGCGGCCGGCTGCTGGCGCTCCAGGGGGCCGACGGCCGCTGGGGCAGCGCGGCGTGGAACCGGGGCTGGGACTCGACCATGCACGTCCTCATGCTGCTGCGGGACCTGGGTCTCGACCCGGCGAGTGCCGAGGCGCGCCACGCGGTGGGTCTCGTCCGCGACCAGGTGACCTGGCAGGGCGATGCCGCCTATGACGGCAACCCCTTCTTTGCCGGCGAGGTGGAGCCGTGCATCAACGGGCAGGTGGCGGCCGTCGGCGCCTACTTCGGCCAGGACGTGCGGGGCATCATTGACCGGCTGCTGGCCGAGCAACTCCCCGACGGCGGCTGGAACTGCGAGGCGGCCAACGGTTCGACGCGGTCCTCGTTCAACACCACGATCTGCGTGCTGGAAGCTCTGCTCGAACACGAACTGAGGGACGGGGGCCATCCGGCAGTGACTGAGGCGCGTCTGCGCGGGCAAGAGTACCTGCTCCAGCGTGGCCTCTTGCGGCGGCGCTCGACGGGCGAGATAGTCGAGCGCGACCGCAAGGGCGGCGCGGACTGGACCCGCCTGGCGTTCCCGACCTGGTGGCACTACGACGTGCTGCGCGGGCTGGAGTATCTGCGCCGCGCGGGCGTTGCGCCCGACGAGCGCGTCGCCGAGGCGGTCGCCCTGGTCGAGACGAAACGCGACGGCGACGGACGGTGGCCCCTGGAGACCCGCTACCCCGGCCGCATGCCGGTCGAGATGGATGAGGGCGAGGGGCGGCCAAGCCGCTGGAACACCCTGCGCGCCCTGCGGGTGTTGGACTGGTATGCGACACGCGGCTAACTCCTCCCTGTCCAGTGGAATGGAGCGGCGGCCAGGCCGGGTGTCACGGCAGGGGCCAAGGGGTGAGGTCCAGCGCCTCGCGCCGCGTCTCGCCGCCCCGCAGCACGGTCAGCGCGGCCAGCGGGAAGAGGAGGGCCGAGAGCAGCGCGGCGGCGACCAGGGCGGCGCCCGTCGCCTCACCGACCACCCGCAGCTCCATGCCAATCTGCACGGCTACGACGACAAAGCTCAACTGGGTGGCTTGCAGCAGCCCGGCGGCCAGGGTCTGGCGCCAGTCCAGGCGGCGGCGGTAGAGCAGGGCGGGCAGGCCGCGCACGACCAGCAGGGCGGCCAGGAAGAGCGGCACGCGGGCCAGGGCGCTCACATCGGCAAACAGGGCCGCCAGGTTGAAGCGTATCCCACTGGCGATGAAGAAGGCAGGGATAAACACGCCGAAGCCCACCGCTTCTAACCGGGGACGAAAGTCGGCGTGACGCATCGCCTCGTCGCGGTCGGTCAGGTTGAGGATGGCGCCGGCGATGAACGCGCCCAGGATAATCTCTAGGCCGAACCGCTCGGCCAGGGCGACGAACAGGGCGAGCAGGGCGAAGGCGCCGCGCACGCGAATCTGAGCCGTGGTGTCCTGGAGGCGGTTCAGGACCGGGGTAAACCACATATGGCCGCCGACCCAGCGCAGGGCGAGCGTCGCCACCAGGCCCAACGCGGCCAGCCCGCCGATGAGCAGCGTCTGGGTCGTGACCGAGGTGGCCTCGCGCGAGAAGAATAGCGAGAGCAGGATAATCGTGCCGAAGTCGGCGAGGGACGCGCCCACGAGGACGAGCTGGCCGAAGTCGGTGTCCACCCGGCCGGTGTCTTTGAGCAGGGGGATGATGACGCCCAGCGACGTCGCGGCGAGGACGATACCGATAAACAGCGGCGTCTCCGCCAGGCCCAGGCGGGTCAGCGCCAGGCCGACGGCGAGGCTCAGTCCCAACGACGCCAGGAAGCCGAGGCTGGTCAGCCGCAGCAGCGAACCGCGCAGCCGGGCGAAGTTAATCTCCAGGCCGGCCAGGAACAGGGTGAACGCCAGGCCGAACAGGGCGAGCACCTGGACCGGCAGGTCGAGGCGTACCAGGCCCAGGACCGACGGGCCGATGACGATGCCGGCCACAATTTCGACGACGACCGAGGGCAGCCGCAGTCGGGGGGCCATCCCCAGCAGCAGGGGGACGAGGAAGGCGACGGCGGCGACCACCATGAAGCCGGTCAGCGAGAGGTTCGGAACCATAAAGCCCTCCGGGCAACCGCGAGCCGGACAGGGCGCTGTCCGGCTCGCGGTTGGGGTATACGGTTGATTACTTGGCGGCGTGGGCCATGCGCAGGCGGCGGTCCTCGGCCAGCGTGTCCTGGGCGATGACCTGGAGCGACGCGCCAAACAGGACAAGGTCCTTGAGCAGGAACTGGCCGACCAGGCTCAGCAGGGGGAAGCCGGCGTCGCCATAGCTGACGGCGGGGGCGATCAGAAAGATCAGCAGCGTGCCGGCGAAGAGGCCGAGCAGCACCAGGCCGGCGTAGCGGAGCATAAAGCCCGCGACGAGGGCAACCCCGACGATCACCTCGACCGTACCGAGCACGTACACGAAGCCGGCCGACGCCAGGAAGGGCAGCGACGCCTTGAGCAGCCCCACGACCGGGCTGGGGTCGGCAAACTTGAGCGCGCCAATCCAGATCAGGATGACGGCCAGGCTGTAGCGGAGGAAGCGCGGCGCAACGGTCTCGATCAGTGCAAACACAACACCCATTGTTCTCTCTCCTTGCTGTCGAGCATACGACTTGGCTGTACCCAGGTATAAAGAGCAGACCATCACACGGTTACCACTGAAGCGCGCATCCAGTGGAGCCATCGGCCGCGAGGCGAGCAGGTCAGCGGGGCGGCCGAGTAGCGTTCTCTGCGCATACAGTCTTGCAGCCAGGGGGTTTGTTACACCGAGGCGAGGCAAAAGCGCAGCCCCAACAGGTCGCAAGAGCCTGTTGGGGCTTGTCGGTTAGGGTTAAGGGGTTGGGGCTGCCGCGACAGGGAGGCGTGGGTTAACTTCGCGCGCGGCGGCGGTAGTCGCTGATGAGCCAGGCGCTGGCCTCGAAGTAGCCGTAGGTGCGGCGCAAGGGTTCGGGGTGCAGGGCGCGGCGCGGCTGGATGCTGGCGCGGGAAAGAACCGCCTCCAACTCGTCAATGCGCTCCAGGATTTCACCCGGCGTGCGCGGGATGGCGATGTCGGCGTAGGTGGGGCGGCCGGGATAGGTGATGTGGGGGCTAGGCAAGCGGGGCAGACAGGCGAGCGCCGTGTAGGCGTGGGCGAACTCGAGCAACTGGTCGCGGACACGTTCGACTTCGTCGGGCGGGAGGAAGCTGAAGCCCTGCTCTTCGAGCCAGCGCCAGTCCATCAGAAAGCGGCGCACCAGGTCGTACAACTCCGAGTGGCGCTTGACCGCGCTGACCCGCAGAGTGAGTTGGAACCCCTCGCGCACGTTGTCAAGGTGGCTGAAAGCGTCGGTGAGGGCGCCGGGGCGCGCGTCGAGCGGCGTCTCTTTGAGGTAGAGGTAGCGGCCTAACGCCTCGCGCGTCTCGTGGACGACCTCACCCAGGTCGGCCAGGTTGGACATGCGGTTGTCTCCTCTCCGTCGTGGTTCATGGGCGAACGACGGGTGACGGAGGATAAGCACAGGGTGTGCCACACCGTCCCGCCCCCCGGTCACCACCCCCCCTCCACCACGGCCTAGGGTTCCACGAACTCCATCACCACCTGCTTGCCCGGCTCCACGCGGACATCGAGCGAGGGGCCAATACCGGCAGGCACGTCCACAGTGTACTCGCCCGGTGGCAGGTTGTCGAACTCGAACAGCCCATCCATGTTGGTCGTCGTCTGGCGGTAGTCGCGTCCTTCGAGCGTCACAGTGTAGGCGCGGAAGGGCCGGCCCTGGCGGTCGAGGACGCGGCCGCTCAACCCGCCGTTGGGGCCGGGCGCGTCCTGTACCAGCAGCAGGCGCGGGTTGAGACGCGGCGCGGGGAGGGGCGTCGGCGTTGGCGGGCGGGCGACGAAGCAGCCCTGGCGGGCGCGGGCCAGCTTGGCGCGCGTATCGGGCTGGTCCACGACGACCAGGGCACGGGCATAGGCCTCGGCGGCGTCACAGGCGAAGCGGCGGTCCAGGGCGCGGTCACCCTGAATCACGTAGACCAGGGCCAGGCGTTGGGTGACGTCCTTATACTCGGGCGCGCGCTGGTAGAGTTCCTCGAACTTGGCCGCCGTCACCTCCCAGTCCTTGTCCCAGCCACTCATGGCCTGGAGGTACTGGCGCGCCAGTTCGCGCTGCTCGGCGGCTTCCAGGTTATCGGGCGCGAGTTGTAGTGCGGCATCGAAGCGTTGCACCGCCGCGTCGAGTTGGTCCTGGGCGACCAGGGCATAGCCGTCGGCCAGGTAGGCCCGCAGCAGGCTCGCCTTCACGGTGTCGGCGGCATAGTCAGGCTCGCGGCCGGCCAGGCTTTCCAGCAGGGTGATGGTGGTCGGCCAGTCAGACAGGTCTTCCGCCCGCTGCGCGGCGGCCAGGAGGTCGCCCGCGCTGGGCGTCGGCGGCGGGGTGGGCGGGGCCGGGGTGGGGGTCAGGGGGATGGGGGTGGCGGCGCCGGCGGGGCGCTGGGCCGCCGCCTGGTCGCCTTGCTGGAGCCGCGACAGACGCTCCTGGGCGGCCGGGTAGTCCGGGGCCAGGCGCAGCGCGGTCACCAGTTCTTGCTCGGCCAGTTCCGTCTCCCCAACACTCGCCAGGGCATCCGCCCGGCTCAGGTAGATGGCGGCGGCCTGGCGCTGGCGCTCCTCGCGCAGGGCGAGACCATCCATGTAGCCGCGCCAGCCCAGCCAGGCGACCAGGCCGAGCAGGAGCAGGGCCAGCAGGACCAGTCCGGCCGGCCAGAGGGACTGCCAGCGGCGAGCGGTGTTCGGGGTGGATGTTGAAGACACGTGCGTACTCATCAGACGGTTATTATACCTACGCTCAAGGAGAGCGCGCAAGTTCCAGCCAAGCTATTTGCGGCCCACGCTCAGGACGCCTATGATTAGAGGACTTTACCCAAACCTAAGCCCGTTGACTATGTACATCAAGAACGCCTTCGGCGGCCAAAAGGTTCGCCGCCAGGCGGGGAGAAATGTATGCCCCAGGAAACCCTGATTCGGCTGCGCCTGACGGCGCGCGATGCCCGCGCTGAGACCGGCCAGATCGAAACCACCCGCCTACTTGAACTGTTCCACGACGCGGCCACCGAAGTCTGTATCCGCGAGGTGGGCGACGAAGGCATCCTGCGCTCTTACACCAATGTCGAGTTCCTCGCCGCGCTGCGCGTGGGCGACTACGTCGAGGTGCGCGCCCGGCTGGTCAACCACGGCCGCAAGACGTGTACGGTGGACCTGGTGGCCCACAAGGCTGTCCGCGCCGCCCGCACCCTGGACGCCCCGCTGGCCGGTGAAGTCATCGACCCGCCGCGTCTGCTGGCCCGCGCCACGGGGGTCTGGCTGGTGCCGGAGCGCGCCCCTGTCCAGGCCGAGGCCGACGCCGGGACCGACGCGGACGCCGAGACGCCGGCCGAGGGCGAGGGGATGGCTGTGCTGCCCGCCGAGGGGGCCGACGAAGAGGGCGAGGGCGAACTGGGCGAGACCCCGACGGAACCCATGTCGTGGGGCGGCCACCGCCCGGGCGACCGTCCGGCCCCACGCCGTCGGCCCGGACCCGACGTGCGCATCCGCGAGGACGAGCCTGAGCCTTCGGCTCCCCCTGAGCGCGAACGCGGCGAGTGGGAACGACGGCCCCGCGAGGAGCGGCGCGAGTGGCGGCCGCGCGACGAAGGCGGCCGAGGGCGGGACGAGCGGGGCGGCGAAGACCGGCCGCCGCGTGATCGAGGCTATGGCGACCGACCGCGGGGCGGTGACCGTCCCTATGGCGACCGACCCCGTGGCGGGGGCGGCGACCGACCCTATGGTGACCGACCGCGCGGTGGCGGTGGCGGCGACCGACCCTATGGTGACCGACCCCGTGGTGGCGGCGGCGACCGGCCCTATGGCGACCGACCGCGTGGCGGCGGTGGCGACCGACCCTCTGGTGACCGACCGCGCGGGGGTGGGGGCGGCGACCGACCCTA
>CAZFUK010000102.1:0-12409 GCA_964522005.1 uncultured Anaerolineales bacterium
GTTTTAGAAACCTGTCAGGTCTATTCTTCCTCCAGCGCGTACTGGACGACTTCCTCCAGGGTCATGGCCTGGCCCTCCGCCCACAGCCGGTCGAAGGTGGCGGGGTCCAGAGCTGCCCTGGCTAGCTCGACGCCGCGTTCATAGGCCGCTTGCTCCAGCGGATCTAGATTGGTCCCTAGTGTGTCAAACAACCGACCTGTGGCACCGGCAAGTCGAGCCGCCCGCACGACCTGCCCCTGCTCTCCTGCGATACCTGTTAGCGTGCCAAGACTATATACGACACTCAGCTTTTCGCCAATCTGATAGCTCAATGTGAGCGCCTCAGAATATAAAGTCCTGGCCCGGATGAAGTCTTGCCGCAACCAGGCGACTGCTCCCAAACTGCTGAGGGAATACCCGCGGCTACGCACCTCACCTATCCGTTGCAGTATGTTGAGACTTTCCTGGATGAGCGCCTCCGCCTCGGCATAGTGGCCCTCTATGGCGGCCACGTAGCCTATATTGTTGAGTGTGATTGCGATATCGAGATCATCGCCAAGCTGACGCTTGATCGCCAGACTCTGCGTATATAAATTCCGCGCTCCCCCCAGGTCGCCCCCTCTTATCGCTACAAAGCCTAGGTCGTTGAGCGCCCAGGCCACTGTGCGTGTTGCGCCGACCTGGCGGCCGAGTGCCATGCTTTCTTCTAGTCTGGCTTGCGCTGCGGTGTAATCCTTTCCGTAGATAAGCGTCGCCCCTATCATTTCCATGGCCTGACTGGCTCGCGCCAGATCGCCGTGCGTCATGAAGTCAGCGCGCGCCTGTTCGAGCCACTCCAGTGCCTCTCTGTACTCGCCCTGCTCATGCCGCAGCGTACCGAGCGCCTCCTGGCAGCGCGCTCGTAGATAGACGTCGCCGCTCCCCTCGGCCAGGTTCAGCGCCTGCCGATAGCGCTCCTCGGCCGGGCCTGGCCGGCCGACCAGCTTGAGCACGTCGCCAAGCGCGAGCAGGAGTTCGACCACGGGTGGCCGACCGCCGACCGCCGCTGACGGCATAGATGGTTTGGCTGCAAGCTGAGCATCGCCGTCTGCGGTCTGTCGTCCGCCGTCGTCGAGAAGCGCCAGCGCCTTCTCGTAGAGGGCGATAGCTGCCTGGTTGGCGTAGACCGTCTGTGCCTGCCGCCCGGCGCGGGCGTACCACGCCGCCGCCTCGGTCGCCTCCCCGGCCCGCTCGTAGTGTTCGGCGATGAGGGCGGCGTACTCGTCGGCGCGGTCACCGCTGTTGGCGAGCAGCCATTGGGCGGCCTGGGCATGCAGCACGCGCCGCTCCCGCAGCAGCACCGTCTCATACGTCACGTCACGCAGGATGGCGTGCTTGAAGGTGTATTCGGCTGTCCCCGCGAACTGCGAGGCTTCCCGCCCGTAGACCAGCTCGCGCTGCCGCAGGGCACGCAGGGTCGCACTGAGCGTGTCCGGCGCGACATAGCTCGTCAGGTCGCCGTGGGCCAGCCCGGCCAGTTGGGCGACGACGGCATCCCAGAAGACCTGGCCGACCACCAAGGCGCGCTTGAGCGTCTCTCGCTCGGCGGGCGTCAGGGCATCGAGGCGGGCCTGGAGGACGCCGACGAGGGTGGGCGGCACGCGTACGGCGTTGAGACGATCCAGGTCCACCCGCCACGGCTCGCCGCGCGTGGAAATCACGCCCGCCTCGACCAGCATCTTGACCAGTTCTTCCAGGTAGAAGGGGTTGCCCTCCGCCCCCGCCACCACGGTGTCGCGCAGTTCGGCGGGGACATGCTCAACCTTGCGCAGGATCTCATCCACCAGACGGCGGCTGTCGTGGCGGTCGAGGGGGCGGAGGGTCAGGCGGGTATGGAAGGCTTCGCCCTCGCCCCACAGGGGACGACGCTCGAACAGGGTGGGGCGGGTCAGCGCGACGATGAGCAGCGGGAGGCTCGGCCGACGGCGCAGGGAGGACTCAGAGGGGCCAAGCTCGCGGGCCAGGTGGTCGAGCAGATCGAGGGAGGCGTCGTCGGCCCAGTGGATGTCTTCGAGCAGGATGACGGCGGGGAGACCTAACCCCCCTTCCCCCTTCCCTCTTAGGGAAGGGGGGGAATACCGATCTGGCTCCCCTCCCTTACTAGGGGAGGGGGTGGGGGAGGGGTTCTGGGTGACCGCCCGGAAGAACTGGGTGAGGTAGTAGAAGGCGCGCTGGCGGACCTGGTTGGGGTCGGCCAGGACGGGCGCGACGTGGGGGCTGGCCGAGAAGTCGAAGCCGAGCAGGTGGCCAATGAAGTGGGCCTTCTCGACGGCGTCCGCGTCGCCCGCCATAAAATCGGTCACCCCCCGCTCTAGCTTCTGTCGCGCCACGTCGAGCGCGTCACTCTCCAGGATGCCGAAGCGGTAGGCGAACAGGTCGCGGATGAGGGCGAAGGGGAGGCTGGTCATGCCCGCGTCCACGCGGCCCTTGAAGTACCACACCTCCCGCGTTCCCAGGTCAAGCCAGTGTTCGAACTCGCTCAACAGCCGGCTCTTGCCTACCCCCGCGTCGCCCACGACCGTCACCACCTGCAACTCGCGGTCCTCGGCCACGGTTTCCAGCGCGTGCTGGAGCGCCTTGAACTCGGCCTCGCGGCCGACCATCGGCGTCTCGACGCCCTCGACGCCACGTGTCGGACGATGGAAGGCGCGCGGCTTGGCCCCCGTGACGACGTAGACCTGGACCGGCTCGGCCTTGCCCCGCACCGTGAGAGGGTCAAGCGCCTGGACATCGAAGACGCCGCGCACATGGCGGTAGACCTCGTGGGAGATGAGGATGCCGTCCAGGGGGGCGGCGTGTTCGAGGCGGCTGGCGAGGTTGACGGCGTCGCCCATGGCCGTGAACTCGTGGGTGGAGCCGACCTGACCCAGCAGGACGGGGCCGGTGTTGAGGCCGATACGCAGATGGAGAGACGACGAAGGACCAAGGACCAAGGACGAAGGAGAAGTCGGTCGTTGGTCCTTGGTCCTTCGTCCTCCGTCGCGGAACGCGGCCAGTTCGGCTTGCATGGCGAGGGCGGCGCGGACGGCGCGCTCGGGGTCGTCCTCGCGGGCGTGGTCGACGCCCCATAGGGCCATGACGGCGTCGCCGATGTGCTTGTCTACGGTCCCGCCGTGGGCGATAATGGCCTGGTCAAGGCGCTGCCAGAGGGCGTTGACGATGTCGCTGACTTCCTCGGGGTCGAGGGTCGCGCTGAGAGCGGTAAAGCCGGTCAGGTCGGCGAAGAGGACCGTGGCGAGCTTGCGCTGGGCGTCGGCGGGGGGATGGGCGGCGTGGAGGGCGGCGAGCTTCTCGCGCATGGAGGCGAGGGCGGGGCCGATGACGGCGTCGCCGAGGAGGGGGCGTTGGGCTTCGAGGGCGGCGATAGCTTGCTCTAGCTGCTCAATCTCCGTCATGGCACTGACCTCGGCGGATGGTAGTGTCAGGCAAGGAGGGGGCCGGCGTGGGACGGAACGCTTTAACTCGGCTCTCCATTCTACCCTGGGTCAGCGCAACTGTCAAATCGTCTGGACATCAAACGACCTGACAGGTTTTCGAAAACCTGTCAGGTCTAGCATTCCCTTACACGCCCTGGCTCTTGGGCGGGCGAAGGCTGGCGGAGACCTCGGCCTCGTGGAGGGCGGCCTCGAAGACGGCCAGCCCCGCCTCGGCGGTGGGCAGGTCAATGGTCAGGGCGGGCATGAAGCGGACGCTGTTGAAGCCGCAGCCCAGGACGAGCAGGCCGCGTTCGAAGCAGTTCTGGACCAGGTCGTCGCGCAGGGCCGGGTCCGGGTCGCCCGTGGCCGGGTCCACCAGTTCGGCGGCGATCATCAGCCCCAGACCGCGCACATCGCCGATGCAGGGGTGGTGGACCTGCATGTCGCGCAGGGCGGCCTTGAAGTAGTCGCCCATACGGGCGGCGTTCTCCAGCAGGCCCTCGGTCTCGATGACGTCGAGCGTCGCCAGGGCGGCGGCGCAGGCCAGCGGGTTGCCGCCGAAGGTGTTGGCGTGCGCACCCGAGTCCCAGTCCATGATGTCGGCGCGGGCGACAATGGCGCCCAGCGGCAGCCCCGACGCGATGCCCTTGGCATAGCAGACAATGTCGGGGGTGATGCCCCAGTGCTCGATGGCGCACCACTTGCCCGTGCGCCCGATGCCGCTCTGAATCTCGTCGGCGACGAGCAGGATGCCGTGCTTGCGGCACAGGGCCGCCAGTTCCTGGTGCCAGCCATCCGGCGGGACGACGTAGCCGCCCTCGCCCTGAACTGGTTCGACAAAGAAGGCGGCGACTTCGTCGGCGGGCACCAGGCGCTTGAACAGGGTGTCCTCGATGTAGTCCACGCAGGCCAGTTTGCACGAGGGATAGCTCAGGTTGATGGGGCAGCGGTAGCAGTAGGCGTAGGGCGTGTGGGTGACGCCGGGCATGAGCGGCTCGAAGCCCCGGCGGTGGATGGCCTTGCTGCCGGTCAGGGCGAGCGCGCCCATGGTGCGGCCGTGGAACGAGCCGATAAAGGACATCAGGCGCGAGCGGCCGGTGTGATAGCGGGCCAGCTTGAGGGCGGCTTCGACCGACTCGGCGCCGGAGTTGGTGAAGAAGACGCGCTTGGGGAAGTCGCCCGGCGTAATCTGGGCCAGCTTCTCGGCCAGCTTGACCTGGAGTTCATAGTAGAAGTCGGTGCCGGCCATGTGGATGAACTGCTCGGCCTGGCGCTGGATCGCCTCGACCACGCGCGGGTGGCTGTGGCCGGTGGCGCAGACGGCGACGCCCGACGTGAAGTCGAGGAAGCGGTTGCCGTCCACATCCCAGACCAGGCAGCCCTGGCCGTGGGACATGACAAAGGGATAGGCGCGCGTGTACGACGGCGAGATGAGCGTCGCGTCGCGGGCCAGGTTGGCCTGGGCGTTGGGGCCGGGCAGCGGGGTGTGGATGTCGGGCGTGGTGGGGAGAATGGTGGGGAAAGCAGCAGTCATACAAGACCTCCTTGTCTTAGGGGGCGACATCGCCCTCCACTAGGCCGACGCTTTCCATCGCCAGGGCCTTACCTCTGCCTGTGTGGGCCCATCCGTTGCCAGCGGTTGAAACCGCGCCTGAAGGGCATTCTGCCGGCCGGCGGCCTACGCCGACGGGATGTCCACGAAGGTGGACATTCGGCCGAAGGCCCATTAGCCCCGACTTTAGTCGGCGGTCAAGGATTTGTTCGGCTCACGCGAGCAGGAGGCGCCGGCCCACATAGATCGCCAGCCGGGCCAGGCGGCCCAGGCCGGGCAGGCGGAGCGCCAGGTGGGCGGCGAGGATGCCGACGCCCGCGCCGGCCACCACGTCCAGCGGGTAGTGGACGCCCGCCATCACCCGCGCCAGACCAAACAGGCCGGCGACCACGCCCATCCACAGCCCCCACGTCCGCTCGTGGAGGTAGACCGTGGCGGCGAAGGCGAAGGCCACGGCGGCCGGGTTGCTGGGCAGGGTCGAGTCGGTCGGGCGGTAGAACAGCAGCGTCACGTCGTGGTCGGCAAACGGGCGGGGCCGAAAGAGGACCAGGTTGAGGAGCTTGACGATGCCGTTGGCGAGCAGGACGGCGGCAATGGCCTGGACGACGGCGAACTGGCGGCGGCGGCGGCCGTAGACCTCGCTGCCCGAAAACCACAGGGCCACCAGGGCCAGCGACAGCGCGGTGGGCGCGACATAATCGTTGACCAGGAAGCGGGTGAGGCCGTCGAGCCAGGGCCAGTGGCCGGCCAGGCCGTTGAGCAGCCGAAACAGGGCAAGGTCCATTACAGGTTCTCCGTCAGCCAGAGGGCGATGCGGCGCGTGGCCTGGGTCTCGCGGCCGAGGCGGGGCACACGCCACGTGGTGAGGCGGCGGCACAGGGCGGTCAGGCGGCGCCGGGCGCCTTCGCTCGGGCCGGAGTCTTCGGGCGCGACCAGCAGCACCGGGCGGGGGTCGAGACGGGGGGCGTGGGCCAGCGGGTCGAGTTGGCGAGCCGTCTGGCGCAGCGTCTGCTGCCAGCGCCAGGCCTGGGGGAAGGTCATGTCGCGCAGCAGGCTCAGGCCGGGCGCGGCGTTGGCCAGGTCGAGCCAGGGGGCCACGGCCACGACGGCACGGATACCCTGGTCGGCGGCGGCGGCCTGGAGGGCGACATCACCGCCCAGGCCCACACCGACCGCGCCCAGGCGGAGGGCGTCCACATCGGCGCGGGCGCGCAGGAAGGCCGCCGCGCTGGTGGCGGCCTGGAGGGCCTCCGCCTCGCTTGGATGCCAGGCGTCGGCCTGGTTCCAGCCGACGGCCAGCGCTACCAGGCCCGCCTCGGCCAGGGCCGTCGCCAGCGGGATGACGGCCTCCGAGCCAGCGCCCGGCGTGCCGACGGCGCACACCGCGCCAAAGGGGCCGCCCGCCTGGGCCGGGCGGAAGAGCCAGGCCGGGCCCTGGGGCAGGCTGACCAACTCGGCGACGACGCCGTCGCGGCGCGGGAGCGAGCGGGGGGCAGCGCCCGACTGGACCAGGGAGGCGACCAACAGCGTGAGTGGGATGGCGAGCAGGGCCGCCCCGCCGAACATGACCATGAGTTCGAGGCCGGCCGGGCCGGGGCGGAAGATGCCGGCGCTGTGGCGCTCGAAGAACCAGAGCCACGGCAGGCCCACCAGGGCCAGGCCCAGGAGACCGCCAAGCCAGGGCTGCCAGCGCGGCGGGACCCAGGCCAGCCCGATGTAGCCATAGCGGGCGGCGACCAGTTGGAGCGTTCCCAGGCAGGCGGCGAGAGCGACGAGGAAGTAGGCGGGCGACACGTCGGGGTTGCCGAACTGACCGCCGAAGTTGAGGAACGACATAGCTTCCCTGCTGCGTGACGTGACAGGCGGCGTGACGGATAAGGCGTCCAGCCGTTATGGATGATGGTATGATTTTTGATTATAGTGACAGTCGAGAGCTAGCAAAGTTTGAGCCACTGCCCTGCCTGGATTTGCCGCTCCCCTTGACTTATGCTAGAGTTGTGAGGTTTGGGCGCCTGTCGTCCCCTGTGTGAGGAGAAGTCATGTATCGCAGCCTGGTTGCGCTGATACTACCCATGCTGGTGCTGCTGAGCCTGGCCGCACCCGCTCGCCCGGCCGAGGCCTACCAGCAGTGCGCCAATGTCCTGATGAGCGCGCCGCGTTCGGGCGCGACGGTGCGCGGCGACGTGGAGATTTTCGGCAGCGCGAGCATTGATCGCTTTCAGTTCTATAAGGTCGAATTTTCGCCGCTCAGTAACCCGGATGCCTGGGCCGCCACGAGCCAGGTCGTTCGGCGGCCCATCCTCAACGGCCGCCTGGACGTCTGGAACTCACGGGCCGTGCCCGATGGCCTGTACAACCTCAAGCTGACCGTGGTGGACGACCGTGCCCAGGAGGTCTGCCGCGCCGTGGTGACGCAGGTGCAGGTCGCCAACCGCGCGCCGGTGGCGACGGACACGCCCGTCTTCACCCCGACCCCCGACGCGCCGACCGCTACCCCCACCGTGCCCGGCCTGCCCACCCAGGGGGCGTCGCCCACGGTGACGCCGGGCATATCGCCCACCTTGCCCCTACCGACCATCCCAGCGCTGCCCACCCAGGCGCCCACCCAGGTGCAGCTAGCGGTGGCCCAGCCGACGGCGCCGCCGCCGACCCAGGCGCCGCGTGGGACCGGCACCCCCGCGCCCACCCCGACCCGCTCCAGTTCCTCCCTCATCCCCGACTTTTCGGGCATCCAGCGCGCCTTCAGCTCGGCCTTTGACTTTGGCCGCCTGCGCGACGCCTTCCTGCTCGGCGCCATCGGCACCGTCGCCATCTTTACCTTCATCGGCCTGGTCTTGCTCCTGCGCCGCCTACTCTAACCGATTACCTATTGCGTAGTGCGTAGTGCGTATTTCGGACAGAGACAGATCAATTCCGAAATACGAAATACGCATTACGCAATACGCATCACGCCTCAGTCATCATGTCTCAGGATCCCTACCTCATCGTCGGCCTGGGTAATCCAGGACCCCAGTATGCGCGCACGCGGCACAACGTCGGCTGGCTGGCCGTGGAGAAGCTGGCCGACGCCTACGGCCTGAGCTTCGACCGCCTCCAGTTCAAGGCCCGCGTTGCCCAAGGCACGGCCCACGGCCGGCGCGTCATCCTGGCGAAACCGCTGACCTACATGAACCTCAGCGGCGAGGCGGTCGGCCCCCTGCTGCGCTTCTATAAAGTAGACCTGGACCACCTATTGCTTATCTACGACGAGATGGACATCCCCTTTGGGACGCTGCGTATCCGCCCCAACGGCGGGTCTGGCGGGCATGGCGGGATGAAGTCCATTATCGCCACGCTGGGGGGTGAGAACTTCCCCCGGGTGCGCGTCGGGGTGGGTCGCCCCCCGCCCGGCTGGGACCCGCCCGACTTCCTGCTCGCCCCGTGGACGAAGGACGAAGAGACGCACGTGCCGGACCTGGTCGAGCGGGCGGCGCAGGCCGCCCATGTCTGGCTGACCGAGGGCTTGCTGACGGCCATGAACCGCTTTAACGCCGGGGCCGGGAAGGCGGAACGCGGGAACGACCGCTAGGAACCCACCACTTGAACGCGGGGCTGCGGTCACTCTTCACGCCGTCTTTGCGCTGGCCGCTCAGGTGTGCTACACTTAGGGTCTTATGGCTGAAATCACACTCTCCGGTCTGACCAACTACATCCGTACTACCCAGAGCTATCGCGGTCTCGTCAAGAGCCTGCGCGTTCACCGCGCTGACACGACGGCCACCGACCTGGCCCGCGTCGCCGTCCTGGAAGTCGCGCGGCCGCTGCTCGCGGCGGCCCTCCAGCGCGACCTTAAAGCGCCGGTGCTGCTGCTGACGGCGCACCCCGAGCGCGCCCACCAGTTGGCGCAGCACCTCCGCGCCTTCGCCCGCCAGCCCGACGACGTGCTCCGCTTCCCGCCGCCCGACTCGCTGCCCTATGAGCGCGTGCCGTGGGACCTGGAGACGCGGCGGCAGCGCCTCGATACGCTGTGCACGCTGACGCAGCTCTGGCAGCCGGGGCGGTCCGGCGAGGACGCGCCCACCGCCGAGAGCTGGCCCATCATCGTCACCTCGGCGCGTGGGCTGCTGACCCGCACCCTGTCACCCGCCGAGTTGGACAAGGCCATTGTCCACCTGAAGCGCGGGCAGCAGTTGGACCTGGGGCGGCTGCTGGAGCGGCTGGTCGCCATCGGCTACGAGATGGTCACGGTGGTTGAAGCGCCCGGCACCATCAGCCATCGCGGCGGCATCGTGGACATCTACCCGACGGCCAGCACCATGCCGGTGCGCATCGAGTTCTTTGGCGACGAGATCGAGTCGCTGCGTCGCTTCGACCCCTCGACCCAGCGCAGTTCGGAGATGGTGGCCGAGGTCATTGTGACGCCGGCCGCCGAGGCGTTGCCGGGGAAGGGGCCGGCCATCGAGGACCGGCTCATGGGGCTGGACCTGAGCACGTTGCATCCGCTGGCCCAGAGCCAGTACGCCCGCGAGCGCGACGCCCTGGTCGCCGGCGTGACGACGCGCAACGTCGAGTTCTACCAGGCCTATCTGCACCCCTTGCCCGCGACGCTGCTGGACTACCTGCCGCCCAACGCCTGGATTCTGCTGGATGACTGGCAGGAACTGGCGACGGTAGGCCCCGAGGTGGGAGCCCAGGCTGAGACGCTGCGCGACGGGCAAATTCGGGCCGGGGAGCTGCCGCTGAACTGGGACGCTGTGCCCGTGGTGCCCTGGGGCGACGTGGAGCGGGTCATCCGCGCCCGCCGCGCGGTTGCCCTGGACGACCCGACGAATACCCAGACGCGCCTCTCCACCCTCCAGACCACGCCCTTCTCCACCGCGCTGAGCGACGCCTTCGCGGCCCCGCCGCGCTTCGGTGGGCAGTTGGCCGACGCCGTGCGCCGGGTGCTGGACTGGACCGACGCCGGGCAGGCGGTGGTGCTGGTGTCGCGGCAGGCCGACCGCCTGGCCGACCTGTTCCGCGAGAACGGCGTGCGCCTGACGCCCGTAACGAGTATCAGCGACTTGCCGGGGCCGCGCAGCCTGACGCTGGTGCGGGGCATCCTGGGCGAGGGCTGGCAGGTGGTCGACGCGACGGAGGACGGAGGACCGAGGACGGCGGTAGGGCAATTGAACGCGGCGCTTACGGAGGCTGAGGCGGCTCGCAAGCCGCGCGACGACGATGATGATGACGAGCGGCCGGCCGGCCAGGTCAAGCTGACCCTGCTCAGCGACGGCGAGCTATTCGGCTGGCGGCTGCCGCGCCGCCGCCGCGCCCGCCAGCGCCAGGCCGCCCCGCCCGAGTCGTTCTTCTCGGACCTGCGCCCCGGCGACTACGTCGTGCACATCGAGCACGGCATCGGCCGCTTCATCGGCATGATCAAGATGGAGGTGGCCGGGACCGAGCGCGAGTACCTCGAAGTCGAGTACGCGCGTGGCGACAAGCTCTACGTCCCGACCTACCAGGTGGACCGCGTCTCGCGCTACGTCGGCATCGGCGACATGACGCCGGACATCAGCCGCCTGGGCAGCACCGACTGGGAGCGGGTCAAGCAGCGCGCCAAACGGGCGGTCGAGGAACTGGCCCGCGAACTGCTGGAACTCTACGCCGCCCGCGAGACCGTCCAGGGCCACGCCTTCAAGCCCGATACGCCCTGGCAGGCCGAACTGGAAGCCTCCTTCCCCCACACCGAGACCGAGGACCAGTTGCGCGTGATTGACGAGGTCAAGGCCGACATGGAGCAGGCCAAGCCGATGGACCGGCTCATCGCCGGTGACGTGGGCTACGGCAAGACCGAGGTAGCACTACGGGCCGCGTTCAAGGCGGTCATGGATGGCAAGCAGGTGGCCCTGCTCGTGCCCACCACCGTATTGGCCCAGCAGCACTATACCACGTTCAGCCAGCGGCTGTCGGCCTTCCCCGTCACCGTCGCCTGTCTGTCGCGCCTCCAAAACGACCGCGAGCAGACCGAGACACTCAAGCGGCTGGCCGAGGGCAAGGTGGACATTGTCATTGGGACGCACCGCCTGCTGAGCCAGGACGTCCAGTTCAAGGACCTGGGCCTGGTCATCATTGACGAGGAGCAGCGCTTTGGTGTCGCCCACAAGGAGCGGCTCAAGCAGATGCGCCAGGAGGTGGACGTCCTGACGCTGACGGCCACGCCCATCCCACGCACGCTGCACCTGTCGCTGAGTGGGTTGCGCGACCTGTCCACCATTGACACGCCGCCCGAAGAGCGCCTGCCCATCTACACCGTGGTGGCCGAGTACGAAGACAACCTGGTCCGTCAGGCCGTCCTGCGCGAGCTAGACCGCGGCGGGCAGGTCTACTTTGTCCACAACCGCGTCCAGGGCATCCAGTTGATCGCCCAGCATCTCCAGCGCCTGGTTCCCGACGCCATGATTGGCATCGCCCACGGCCAGATGGACGAGAACGACCTGGCGAATGTCATGCTGGAGTTCGCCTCGGGACGGATTGACATCCTGGTGTGCACCTCGATTATCGAGAGCGGGCTGGACATCCCCAACGCCAACACGCTGGTAGTGAACCGTGCCGACAAGTTCGGCCTGGCCCAGTTGTACCAGTTGCGCGGCCGCGTGGGCCGCTCGACCCAGCGCGCCTATGCCTACCTGCTCTACGAGAAGGGCATGGAGTTGAGCGACGAGTCGCGACGGCGGTTGGAAGCCATTATGGAGGTCAGCGACCAGTTGGGCGGCGGCTTCCGCCTGGCGATGCGCGACCTGGAGATACGCGGCGCGGGCGACCTGCTGGGCAGCCGCCAGCACGGCCAGATCGCGGCGGTCGGCTTCGACCTCTACACGCGGCTGCTCGCGCAGGCCATCAAAGAGGTGCGCGCCGACCAGGCCGAAGCGGCCAAGACGACGGACTCGGCCGCGCCTGGCGCGACGCGGCGAACGGCCTCCGTTGTCACCAACCTGCGGCTCATGCCCGCGCCCACCATCGAGTTGCCGCTGGACGCGCTGCTGCCCGATGAGTACGTACCCGACGAGACACTGCGGCTGCGGCTCTATCGGCGCATGTCGGAGTTGGACAACCTGCTGGCGATAGACAACATGGCCCAGGAACTGGCCGACCGTTTTGGCCCGCCGCCGCCCGAAGTCCAGAGCCTGCTCTATCTGTTGCGGGTCAAGCTGCGGGCGCAGCAGGCCGGCGTCCACACCATCCAGCGCGAGGGCGAAAACGTCATTCTGCGCACCGACCGTATCCCGCGCGGCATCCAGCAGACGCTCCAGCGTCGGTTGACGGGCCAGGCCCAGGTCGCGTCGAACCAGGTGCGGCTGCCCATGCGCGGCGACTGGCAGGCCGCCGTGCTCCAGACATTGGCTGTCGTGAGCGATGTGGCGCGCGAGTGGGAAGCGTCGGAGCAGGCGGCGGTGGCTCGCCC
>CAZFUK010000103.1:0-12362 GCA_964522005.1 uncultured Anaerolineales bacterium
GCAGGCCAAGCGCGTTATCTGGCTCAACCCGGAGTCGCGCTGGGGCTGGGGGTCTGGCGACAGCATCATTGACCTCTACTCCCAGGAGTGCGACGTTCTCGAAGAGTGCCGCAACCTGGAGCAGCTCGCCGCCGTCATGCAGACGGTCAACGACTAACGAGCAGACCTGACAGGTTTTAGAAACCTGTCAGGTCTAGCTTCATCCCCCCTATTCTCCGTTAACATAAATCATGGGCAGATATGCCTTGAACGGGCCTGGCGCCAGGGTCGCGGTCGGCGTCGGCGTGGCGGTGGGTTGGCTGGAAGGGGCGCCCGACCCGCACACCGTCAGGCTCGCGTCGTCCACCCGCATGTAGGCGTTACCGCCGCTACTGGCGACGTTCTTGACCGCGAAGTAGATCGTCACCGGCTGTCCGGCCTGGCGGGCCAGCGCCTGGGTTAGGTCCATGCGGTATTCCTGCCAGGCTCCGCTGTCCACTCGCAGTGGCACATCCGCCAGAGTCGCGTTGGCGCTGTCCAGGATGCGCGCCAGGAAGCGGTCGGCCGTGTCCGCGCCGCCGGTGTGGGCCGTGTAGGCCCAGAAACCGAGTTCCAGCCGCGTGAACTCGGCCGGCAGCCTGACCGTTTGCCGCGCCGACGCCCAGTCGCCCGTCGTGCTCTCTACCGTATCCCCCGACAGCAACCCCACGAACAGGCCCGACGCCGTTCGTCCCGTGCTGCTGATGAGTGAGCGGCGGCCGTTGAGCACCCAGCCGTCGCGGCCCGTGAACCCGCCGTTGACGAGCGGCGAGGCGCAGCCGACGACGGGGGTGGGCGTTATGGCCGGCAGGGTGGCCGTGGGCGTGGGGGGGCGGGGGGTGGCCGTGGGCGTCGGGTCGGGCAGGGCGAGTTCGCGGGCGCGGGCCAGGGCGCGGGCAGCGTCAATGCGGCCATAGCCCATGTAGGGGTCCCAGCCGGGCAGGTCCTCCCCCGGCCGCCCGACGCCGTCGCGGGCCGTCTGGCGAATCACCTGGCGCACGTCCTCGTTGCTCAGGTTGGGGGCGACGGACAGAATCAGGGCGGCCAGCGCCGACACCTGGGGCGCGGCCATGGAGGTGCCCGAGCCATAGAGGTAGCCGTCGTTGAGGCCGGTGCTGTAGATCAGGTTGCCCGGCGCGACGACATCAATATGGCTCCCGTAGTTGCTGCCGCCGCCCCAGTCGAACGGGCTAGCGCGGTAGTCGTTGCTGTCGGTCGCGCCGACGGCGATGGTACTGGCGTAGGCGGCCGGGTAGAACGGGGTAGACGAGTTCTCGTTCATCATGCAGGCGACGAGGATGGCGCCCCGGTCGTGGGCGTAGTCAACCGCCGTCTGGAGCGCCAGGTGGCCCGCCACACTCCCGCCCAGGCTCATGTTGAGCACCTGCGCGCCGTTCTCCACGGCGTAGTAGACGCCCTGTGCCCAGGTCGTGTAGTTGCCCCGGTTCTGGCTGTCCAGCACCTTGACCGCCATCAGCCGTGCCCTCTGGTTCAGCCCGGCCACGCCAATGTCGTTGTTGACCTCCGCGCCGACGATGCCGCCCACGTGCGAGCCGTGCCAGTGGTCGCCCTGCGGCACGTTGTCGCCGTTGACAAAGTCCCAGCCCCAGTTATCGTCCACGTAGCCATTGCCGTCGTCGTCAATGTCGTTGTCGGGGATTTCGTCCGGGTTGTACCAGACGCGGTAGCGCAGGTCGGGGTGCCAGCCCCACAGCCCGCTATCAATGATGGCGACGACGGTGTTGGAGCTGCCCGTGCTGATGTCCCACGCGCCGAGGGCGTTAATCTTGGGCAACTGCCACAGCAGGTTATAGTAGGTGTCGTTGGGCGGGGCCGCGCCGCCCTCGCCGACCGCGTCTGGCTCGGCGTCCTCGACCTCCGCACTGAGCTTGAAGACCCGCGCCGCCGCCTGGGTATCAATGTTGCTCGCCGCCGTGGCGACATAGAGGCGGTCCATGCCCAGGCTAACGAACAGCTTGAGGGACTGGGGGTCGCGCGGGGCCGGGTAGAAGAGGGGGGTTAACTGCGTGCCGAACTGGCGATTGACACTGGCGAGGGACGAGCCGACGGCGACGCCCTTCGCCTCCAGGGGCGCCCGCAGTTTGACCACCACCCGCCGAGCCGAGTACTGAGCCCCCGGCGGCTCCTTGATCGTCGTCGCGTCGGGCGCCTGGGCCGGGGGGAGCGGCGCGCTGGGCGACAGGGGCGGCGTCTGCGGGTAGGCGGTCGCCGGTGTCAGGACGAGTAAGACGAGAACCAGCCAGGCAAATCGGGGCATGACAAGCTTCACCTCATAGATGTGAATCCTACGTAAAAGGACGAGTCAGACCCCACGTCTGATACTGGCTGCGGGCTACTCTATTCACACTCTTTCACAACGCCGCTCCCGACCCTGGCTGACGCTTCCCCCTCGCTTCGCCTACGCGCCCCCACCCCGGGCGCGGCCCCAGGTTCGCCAGAATGGGCTATCTTCGGTACAATGTAGCCATTGTCCGAACAATCGGCTGACTGCCGACTGGCTACTGGCTACCGACTACTGCCTACTGCCTACTCCATCCCGAAAGGACCCTCCTCCTTATGACTGCCCCCTCTGCGACGCCGGCCGGCCCCGTCCTGCGCTACACCATTATCGGCGTGGGCGGCGTGATTGGCCCGTCGCACGTCAATGCCCTGCGGCAGATGCCCGAGGCCCAGATTGTCGCCGTCACCGATATTGACCCGGCCCGCGCCGAGGCCCGCGCCCAGCCGATGGGATGCCCCTGGTACACCGATCACCGCGCCATGCTGGCCGACCTCAAACCAGATGTCGCCGTTATCACCACGCCGCATCCCTTCCATGCCTCACTGGCCGTGGACGCCTTCGCCCATGGCGCCCACGTGCTGGTCGAGAAGCCCCTGGCCGTCCACGTGGCGGAAGCCGATGCCATGATTCGCGCGGCGGACGAGGCGGGCAAGCTGCTGGCCGTCAACTTCCAGCAGCGCTTCCGCCCCGTCGTCGAGCGCGCCAAGGCCCTGCTGGACTCGGGCGCCATCGGTCCCCTGGTGCGTACCCTGTGCATCGAACCGTGGTATCGCCCGGCCGCCTACTACCGCTCGGCGGGCTGGCGCGGGACGTGGCGGGGCGAGGGGGGCGCGGTGCTGATGAACCAGGGGCCGCACCCGCTGGACCTGTTCTGCTACCTGGCCGGCTCGCCCGGCCGGGTCACCGGCTGGATTCGCACCCGTTACCACGCCATCGAGGCCGAGGACACGGCCCAGGCCCTGCTCGAATACCCCAACGGCGCGCCGGGCTACCTGGCCCTGAGTACGGCGGAGACCGGCCTCAAGCGCCGCCTGGAGATCGTGGGTGAAAACGGCGCGCTTGAACTGGTGGGCGACCAGTTAACCATCACCCGTCTCACGCCCAGCCTGCGCGAGCATATGGCGACATGCGAGGCGATGTTCGCCGCGCCCGAGTCGCACACGGAGACCGTCAGCCTGCCGGGCGACGGCGGCGGCCACCTGGCCGTCCACCGCGACCTGTACCGCGCCATCACCGAGGGCGGCCAGCCGAGGTGCGACGGCCGGGGCGGGGCGCGCTCCCTCGAACTCGCCAACGCCATCATCCTGTCCAGCTTCGAGGAGCGCCCCGTCCCGCTCCCCCTCGACCGCGCCGCTTACGCCGCTTTGCTGGGCGAGTTGCAAACCGGGAAGCGGCGGCTGAAGGCTTAGGGATTGCTTTCACCGACCACTAATCACTAACCACTGACCACTGACCGCTGCCCACTGTCACTGGAGGAGCCATGCGCTTTGGCGTGTGTGTGAGGACCGTGGAGGAAATAGGGGTTCTGGCGGAGGCGGGCTTTGACTTCTGCGAGTTGCCCGCCGCGAGCCTCCTGCCCTTGGAGGACGACCGCGCCGCCGAGCCGACGCTGCGCGCCTTTGAGGCCGCGCCCCTGCCCGTCGAGGCGTTTAATGTGCTGGTGCCCGGCAGTCTGCCGCTGGCCGGGCCGAGCGTAGACACCGACGCAGTGCGGCGCTACTTCGAGCGGGTCTTCCCGCGCATGGCGCGGCTAGGGGCGGGGGTGACGGGGTTGGGCAGCGGCGTGGCGCGGCGTCTACCCAACGGCTGGCCGAGGGAACGCGCCCTGGACCAACTGGCCGACGCGCTGAAGCTGGCGGGCGACCTGGCCGCGGCCTCCGGCATCCAGCTCAACCTGGAACACCTGAACCGCACCGAGTGCAACGTGTTCAACTCGCTGGCCGAGTCGCAGGCCTTCATCGAGACGCGCGGCCTGGCCTCGGTGCGGCTGCTGGCCGACCTGCACCACCTCGAGATGGAACACGAGCCGCTGGCCCATGTCGTCGCCGCCGCGCCCCTGCTGACCCACGTCCACGTCGCGGACGGCGGCCGCCGCGCCCCGGGCGTGGGCGGCTACGACTACGCCGGCTTCATGGCCGCCCTCCGCCAGGTTGGCTACGACCGCCGTATCTCGGCGGAGTGCTCATGGGAAGACTTGGCCGCGCAGGCCCGCGACGCCGGCCAGTTCATGCGGCGCATGTGGGAGGCCGCGTAGACAGTCGCCCGCCCTCCGTCATCCGTCCTTCGCCGGGAGCGCCTCCATGTACGTCGCCAGCGCGCCCTGGTTATGCGCCTTGACCACCGCCTCCAGCCGCTCGTAGTCGCCGGCCGTGAGCGCGTCGAGCATCGCGTGGTGCTCCTGCTGCGCCTGCTCCATGCGGCTGTAGCGGATCTGGTCAAAGAAGTAGCGGCGGATACGCGACCAGTGATCCATGGCGCGCACGGTCATCTCCTGGAGCATGGGCATCTGGGTCACGGCGGCGATGCCCATGTGGAAGCGGGTGTTGAGGTCGGTCCAGCCCTCGTAGTCACTCTGGCTGACGGCACGGTCCATGTCGGCCACGATGGCCCCCAGCTCCTGGGCGGATTGGGGGGTCAGGCGGCTGACCGCCAGCCGAGACCCGACGACTTCGAGGCCCTCCATCAGGCTAAAGACCTCGATGACCGAGTCGCGCGAGATGGGCGCGACGGAGGCGCCGACGTGGGGGATGTTTTCGGTCAGGCCCTCGGATTGGAGTAACTGGAGGGCTTCGCGGACGGGAATAGGGCTGACATTGAGTTGTTGGGCAATGTCCTCAATCACCAGACGCTGCCCAGGCTGCAACTCACAGTGCATAATCGCGTGGCGCAGCGTGTGGTAGACCATCTTCTGCTTGGTCTGGTACTGGGTGGACCCGGCGATGTTGAGCGCCATAAAGCCTCTCAAAGGGCAATCCTAATCGTATATAATATAGGCCTGTCTAGGATACACGACATTCGGTCGGGTGTCAAAGGAGAATGCGGTGCAATTCGCCGTCTTTACGGTCAGTCTGCCGGAGTATACCCCCGAAGAGGGGCTGGGACTGTTACGCGAGTGTGGCTATGACGGGGTCGAGTGGCGGGTCACCGACCAGCAGCCCGGGACGGGCGCGCCGGGCTTCTGGGTGGGCAACCGCTGCACCTGGCCCCTGGCGAGCTTTGTCGAGGCGGCGCCTCGCATCCGCGCCCTCACCGAGCAGTACGGGCTGGCGATGCCCAACGTGGGAACCTATGTGCGCTGCGATAACCCCGCTCAGGCGGAGACCGTCTTTACAGGCGTGGCGGCGCTGGGTGTCGGCCAGGTACGCATTGATGTCACCCGCTTCGACCCCACGGCGAGCTACACCCAGCAGTTCAAGCGCGCCCAGGCCCAGTACCGCGAAATCGCCCAGATGGCGCGGGAGCACGGGGTACGCTCGCTCATCGAAATCCACCACGGCAGTCTGACGCCGAGCGCCAGCGCGGCCACCCGCTTCCTGGAGCCGTTCGAGCCGGGGGACGTGGGCGCGATCCACGACGCGGGCAACATGGTCTACGAAGGCTACGAGCAGTACCGCCTGGGGCTGGAGGCGCTGGGACCGTACCTGGCCCACGTCCACCTCAAGAACGCCCAGTGGCGGCCCGTAGGCGAGCGGGCTGACGGCAGCGTGGAGTGGCAGGCAGAGTGGGCGACCATTCGGGGCGGCAGCGTGGACATGACGGCCCTGTTCCGCGCCCTGCGCGAGGTCGGCTACGACGGCTGGCTCTCCTTCGAGGACTTCTCCACCGAGCAGCCCGTCGCCGTGCGCACCCGGGATAATCTGCGCTACATCAAGGCCGTCCCCGAGCGTGTCGTGAGTGAGGCGCGCTAGGCGCGCGGCGGTTAAGTTGCATATAATACTAGAGTCCACTCTGGTTCACACGAGGTATCCCATGACCACCACCCACGGCTTTGACCTGGAACGCGAGCAGTTTATCCCCGAACTGCGCACCCAGGCCCGTCTGTATCGCCACGTCAAGACGGGCGCCCGCCTGCTGTCCCTGTCCAACGACGACGAAAACAAAGCCTTCGCCATCACCTTTCGCACCCCCGTCCACGACTCGACGGGCGTGCCCCACATCCTGGAACACTCCGTCCTGGCCGGCTCCCGCAAGTACCCCACCAAGGAACCCTTCACCGAGCTGCTCAAAGGCTCGCTCAAGACGTTCCTCAACGCCATGACCTACCCCGACAAGACGGTCTACCCGGTCGCCAGTCAGAACGTCAAGGACTTCTACAACCTGGTGGATGTCTACCTGGACGCCGTCTTGTACCCCTTGCTCAAGCGCACGACCCTCCAGCAGGAAGGCTGGCACTATGAGCTAGAGGCGCCGGACGACCCGCTCATCTACAAGGGTGTCGTCTTCAACGAGATGAAGGGCGTCTACGCCGCGCCCGAGGCCGTGCTGGGCGAGATGATCCAGCGCTCGCTCTACCCCGATACAACCTACGCCTACGACTCGGGCGGCGACCCGCGCACCATCCCCGACCTGACCTACGAGCACTTCAAGGGCTTCCACGACAGCCTCTACCATCCGTCCAACGCCTACATCTACTTCTACGGCGACGACGACCCGACCGAGCGCCTGCGCTACCTGGACGGCTGGTTGAGTCAGTTCAGCCGGCAGAACATCGGCTCCGAGGTCAGCCTCCAGCAGCGCTTCGACAAGCCGCACCGCGTCGTCGAGGCCTACGCCACCGACGACGCCGACACCGCCAAGAAGAGCTATGTCACGGTCAACTGGCTGCTCGGTGAGGCCACCCAGCCGGACTCGGTATTTGCCCTGCATGTCCTGGCTTACATCCTGACCGGGATGCAGGCCTCGCCCCTGCGCCGCGCCCTCATTGACTCCGGGCTGGGCGAGGAACTGTCGGGCACAGGCTTCAACGATGAACTGCGCCAGTTGAACTACTCCACCGGCCTCAAAGGCGTGGCGCGTGACGACGTGGACCAGGTCGAACAGCTCATCCTGGACACGCTGGCGCAACTTGCGGCCAAGGGTCTGGACCCTGACACGGTCCAGGCGGCCGTCAACTCCATGGAGTTCAGCCTGCGTGAGAACAACACGGGCGGCTTCCCGCGAGGGTTGGGCCTGCTGTTCTGGTTCCTCAACCCGTGGCTCCACGGCGCCGACCCGCTGGCCCACCTGGCGTTCGAAGGCCCGCTGGCCCGCCTCAAGGAACACCTGGCCGCCGATGACCGTTTCTTTGAGCGCCTCATCGAGACCTCGTTCGTCCACAATCCCCACCGCACCACGGTTATCCTCCACCCCGACCCCGCGCTCAACGAGCGCGAGGAGGCCGAGGAGCGCGCCCGCCTCGCCGCCGTCCGCGCCCGCATGACACCTACCGAGGTGAACCGGGTGATCGCTGAGACGCGGACGCTCAAGGAACTCCAGAACACGCCCGATACGCCGGAAGCCCTGGCGACCATCCCCAGCCTCAAGCTGTCCGACCTGGATCGGACCAACAAGCTCATCCCGCTAGACGTCCAGCACCGCCAGGAAGTCCAGACGCTCTACCACGACCTGTTCACCAACGGCATCCT
This sequence comes from uncultured Anaerolineales bacterium, assembly GCA_964522005.1. GTDB lineage: Bacteria > Chloroflexota > Anaerolineae > Epilineales > JAHCIE01 > JAHCIE01. The sequence continues at coordinate 7,945 of CAZFUK010000103.1, forward strand.
CTACCTGGACCTGGGCTTCGACCTGCACACCCTGCCCGAGCGCCTGCTGCCCTATGTCCCGTTGTTCGGCCGCGCCCTGTTGGAGATGGGCACCGAGCGCGAGGACTTTGTCCGCCTGTCGCAGCGCATCAATCGCGATACGGGCGGCATATGGCGGCAGACGCGGAGCAGCCTGGTCCTCAACAGCCAGGCCGCCGCGTCCTACCTGTTCCTGCGCAGCAAGGCCATGCTGAGCCAGGCGCCCCAACTCCTGGGCATCCTGCGCGACGTGCTGCTGACCGCTCGCTTCGACAACCGCGACCGCTTCCTCCAGATGGTCCTCGAAGCCAAGGCCCGCCTGGAGCCGGCCATCATCTTCAATGGCTCCAACTTCGTGGACAGCCGCATCAGCGCGGTCTTTAACGAGGCCGACTGGGCCGACGAGCAGATGGGCGGGCTGGCGAGCCTCTTCTTCTTGCGCGGGCTGGCCGACCAGGTCACCAACGACTGGCCGGGTGTGCTGGCCTGCCTGGAGGAAATCCGCACGACCCTGGTGAACCGGGGCGCGATGATCGCCAATGTCACGCTGGACGAGGCGGCCTGGGCCAACGTCGCGCCGCAGGTGGACGCCTTCCTGGCCCAGTTGCCGCGCGACGGCCGCCCGCCCGTCACCTGGTCGCCCTCGCAGAGCCAGGCCAATGAGGCGTTTGTCATCCCCGGCCAGATCAACTACGTCGGCAAGGGCGCCAACCTCTACGCCCATGGCTACCAGTACCACGGCTCGTGGGCCGTCGTCGCCCGCTACCTGAGCACGAGTTGGCTGCACGAGAAGATTCGCGTCCAGGGCGGGGCCTACGGCGGCTACTGCTCCTTAGACCGCTTCACGGGGGTCTTTAGCTATCTGTCCTACCGCGACCCCAACCTCCAGGCTACCCTGGACGCCTACGACCGCACCGCCGACTACCTCCGCCATCTGGAGCTCAGCGACGACGAACTCACCAAGACCATTATCGGCGCCATCGGCGGCATTGACACCTACCGCTTGCCGGACGCTAAGGGCTGGTTCTCCATGGAGCGGTACCTGTTCGGTGAGAGCGACGCGGTGCGCCAGCGCGTCCGCGAGCAGGTGCTCGGCACGACCGTCGAGGACTTCCGCCGCTTCGGGGAGGCCCTCCAGGCCGTCACCGACCACGGCCGCGTCGTCGTGCTGGGTGGTCAGAGCGCGATTGAGCAGGCGGCGGCGGCGCAGCCGGGCTGGCTGGAAGTCACCCGCGTCGGCCTGTAGTACACGTGGCGGGTCGCCGTCTGTTTGTTCACGCTCTGCGTAAGGAACGCGCGCCTGGCTCGCTCAGAAAAGTGGTGGCGGCCAGGCGTCCGCCTGCTGACGACGCCATGAGACGGCAGGTAGGATAAGGCACACGATTGGTCTCTGTCCTTGTTGTCGGTTCACTCTCGTACTGGAGGGCGCATCATGTCGGCTGTCTCCCGTTCCCAACCAGTCACCCAGCGCCGCGACGTGTGGGCGTTGGCCGGCGGGGTCCTGTTTAGCCTCGCCTTCACCGCCCTCATCTGGTGGGCCGGCGCCCGCCTGGAAGCCTTCCCCAAGCTGCCCGACCAGGGGCCGTCCTGGTACTACTGGAAGCTGGCCGAGCCGACCTGGCTGACCCACGCCTCGGCCTGGACCCTCTACGCCCTGCACCAGGTGGCGATCTGGGGCCTCATCTACTACGCCCAGACCCGCGTCAAGCGCTACACCACGGGCCTGCACGCCGTCAACGCCTGGGCGCTGGGCGTCAATGCCCTGTTCATCGGGCTGCACTTCGTCCAGACCCATCTCCTGTACGACGGCCTGGCCCAGGATGTCTCCATCTACAGCTCGCAAGGCTCGGTCATCCTGCTCCTCGTCCTCGTCCTCATCATGGAGAACCCGCGCCGAGGCCTGATTCTTGGCCGCCGCGCGCCGCTGCGGCAGGAAGTGGTGGGCTTCATCCGCCGCTATCACGGCTACTTCTTTGCCTGGGCCACCATCTATACCTTCTGGTATCACCCCATGGAGGCGACGAGCGGCCACCTGGTTGGCGTCTTCTATACCTTCCTGCTCATGCTCCAGGGCAGCCTGTTCTTCACCCGCGTCCACGTCAACCGCTGGTGGACGCTGACGCAGGAAGTCATCGTCCTGGCGCATGGCACGCTCGTTGCTCTCATGCAAGGCAACGGCCTGTGGCCGATGTTCGCGTTTGGCTTCGGCGGCGTCTTCGTCATCACCCAGATGCACGGCCTGGGCTGGTCGTGGCGGGTGCGGGGCCTCATCCTGGCCGTCTACTGCGCCCTCGTCGCCCTGGTCTACAGTGGGCGCGGCTGGGGCAAACTGAACGAGATTCTGCGTATTCCGCTCCTGGACTATCTGTTAGTGTTTGTGTTAGCCTGGCTGGTGGGGGGTGGGTTATGGCTGGCGCGGCGGTTACGTCCGCAACGCCGCCTGGAACGTGAAGCCGTGTAACGTTAGCTAGACCCTAAAGGCCCCTCTCGCCTTTAGGGTCTTGAGTCTGAGGAGGCTGTATGGGGTGGTCATTTAGAATCGCGCAAGTGAGTGGCATTAACATTCGAATACACATTACCTTCTTTCTGATTCTGCTCGTCGGCGCCCTCCAATGGGGCGGCGCGAGCAACCCCCAGGGCGCGCTGTTCGGCATCCTGCTTATGCTCCTGCTGTTTCTGTGCGTCACCCTCCACGAACTCGGCCACAGCCTGGTGGCGCAGCGCTTCGGCATCCCCGTGCGCGAGATTATCCTGCTGCCGCTGGGGGGCGTGGCCCTGCTGACCCGCACGCCGGAGAAGCCGCGCGACGAGTTTCTCATCGCGGTGGCGGGCCCGCTGGTCAACGTCGTCATCTTCGTGGTCCTGCTCCTGCTCGGCCCGGTCGCGGGCGTTGGTCTCCTCGACGAGCGCCTGACCTTCCAGGGCTTGCAGACGCCCTCGGCCGAGACGCTGCGCCTGTGGCTCATGGGCGCCAACCTGATGCTCGTCCTGTTCAACCTGATTCCGGCGTTCCCGCTCGACGGCGGCCGCATGTTGCGCGCCCTGCTCGCCATGCGCCTGGGCTACCCGCGCGCCACGCGCCTCGCCTCGACCATCGGCCAGGGCTTCGCCGTCCTGTTCGGCTTCATCGGCGTCTTCACCAGCAACTGGTCGCTGCTCCTCATCGCCGTGTTCATCTTCTTCGGCGCCGGCCAGGAGAACGCCGACGCCACCGCCAAGCACGTCCTGCGCACGCTGCGCGTGGGCGACGCCTACAACAAGCACGCCCTGACGCTCTCGATTGGCGACCGCGTCAGCCGCGTGGTGGACTACATCCTGACCAGCTACCAGCCCGACTTCGCCGTCATGCAAGGCTCGCGGCCCATTGGCATCGTCACCCGGGCCGATGTTCTGCGCGCCCTTCAGGCGGGCATGGAGGACGGCTATATCACCGGCATCATGGAGCGCGAGTTCGTCAAGGTGGACGCCAGCGCGAGCCTCGACGACGTGCGCCGCACCCTGGCGGAGCAGGGCGGGCGGGTCGCCGCCGTCTACGACGGCCAGACCTACCTCGGCCTGGTGAGCCTGGAGGACATCAGCGAAGCCTTCCTCGTCGCCAGCTTCCTCCAGCGCGGCGGCTCCGGCCCCACGCCCAGCGAGACCGACCGCACGGGCGAGGTGGTGGTCTAGCATCCGTAGGGGGTTGACACACGGCCTCAGACTTGCATAATTTGGAGAGGAGGTCTATCCATGTTAGCCCCCACCCTTGTCCTACCCCGCGAAGCCATCGCGGCTTTATGCGTACAGTACCATGTGCGTGAGTTGCTCATCTTTGGCTCGGCGATTCGCGACGACTTTACAGCTAATAGCGACGTTGATCTTCTAGTCGAGTTTGAGCCCAAGGCTAATGTCGGCTTTCTTACCTTGATACGTCTCGAACGGGAGTTGGCGGCGCTTCTCGACCGCCCGGTGGACCTCGTTCCCAAGAACGGGCTGCACCCACGCCTGCGCGAGTCGGTTCTCGCCTCGGCCCAGGTTCTCTATGCGGCGTGAAGAACTCTACCTGGCCGACATCGTGGAAGCTGCCGACGCGATTCAGGGCTTCCTGGAGGACGTAGAATTCGAGCGCTTCTATGGGAGCGACCTCATACGCAGCGCTGTGCTTCAGAAACTCACGATCATTGGCGAAGCCGTATCGCGCTTACCAATCACCTTTCGGCAACGACATCCTGAGGTTGAGTGGTCGGATATCGCGGGCTTTCGGAACATAGCTGTCCACGCCTACTTCGCCATTGACTGGCGCATTGTCTGGGTCGCTGCGACACAGGAAGCACAAGAGCTGGGGGCTATTGTCGCTAACATCCTTTCAACTGAGTACCCCAGTGGCAAGCGACCTTAAAACGGGATATTTGGGAGGCGTC
>CAZFUK010000104.1:0-10385 GCA_964522005.1 uncultured Anaerolineales bacterium
GCGCGCCCACCGCCGCGCCCACCACGAGGGCCAGCAGGAAGCGCAGGTCGGTCGGAAGCCCCTTGAGCATGAGGCTCTCGCCCGCGTCGCGCACGAGCAGGAGCAGCACGCCGAGGCCGAGCAGGCCAGCCGGCAGGGCGGCGGGGCGTAGGGTCGGAGACGAAACCCTGCCCCGATCGGCGGTTTCAGCCGTGGGCGCGACGCTCGATCGGCGGGCGTCGCGTGACCCAACGACCAGGCTGAGGACGAGACCAGCCAGGAACAGCAGGGCCAACCGCGTCAGGGCCTGGGCTAGCGGCTCCTGGGCGTCGGCCGTCGCCACCTGGCGGCCTGTGACCGTCGTGCCAAAGGCGACGAGGCGGTCCAGCGGGAAGGCCTGGAAGCCGAGGGTGAGGAGGGCCAGCGCGGCGAGGACGACCACGGCCAGCCCCAGCCAGCGGCCCAGACCCCGTCGGGGCAGTCGGTCGGCCAGGGGGGCGGTCCAGCGGCCGAGGCCGAGACCGGCGAACAGGGCCAGGAACAGCGGCGCGGCGTTGAAGATGACACGCGGGTTGGTGTAGAAGGTCCAGCCGGCGTAGGCGCCGAGCATGAACAGCGAGCCGTGGGCGAAGTTCAGCACGTCCATCAGGCCGAAGATGAGCGACAGGCCCGACGCGAGCAGAAAGTAGAGCGCGGCCAGGGTCAGACCCGACAGCAAGATGCTGACCCAGATGCGCGCTTCCATGGTCGCGCTGAGCGTGGCGAAAAAGGCCAGGACGACCGCAACGGCAATCCATAGGGTCCTGTACCGGCTTAAGGATTGGGGCATAGAAACCTCTGGCTCAGGGTAACAGTTGTAACCATTCAGGCAACCGAGCAATCTTGGCTAGTTCCGTCCTCGGTCCTTCGTCCTTCGTCCTTCGTTCGCTACGCCGCGCCGAGATAGCGGTGGATGGTGGCGCGGTCCTGGACGAGGTCGGCCATGCGGCCCGCCTGGACCAGGCGGCCGTCGTCAATGAGGGTGTAGCTGTCGGCGAGTTGGCTGGCGACGATGAAGTTCTGCTCGACCAGCAGGACGGTGGACTGTTCGCTGAGCTTCTTGATGGCGGCCATCATCTGCTCGATGATGACCGGCGCCAGCCCCTCGCTCGGCTCGTCAATGAGCAGCAGGCGGTTGTCGGGGACGAGGGCGCGGGCGATGGCGAGCATCTGCTGCTGACCGCCCGAGAGCTGCCCGCCCTTGAGCTTGTTCAGGCGGTGGAGGTCGGGGAACAGGCCGTAGATGAAGTCGGCCTTGCGGGCCAGGTCGCCCTTGCGCCGCTCGGCGATGCGCAGGTTTTCCTCAACGGTCAGGTCACGGAAGACGGCGCGGTGCTCGGGCACGAAGCCGATGCCCAGGCTGGCGATGTCGAAGGTGCGCCGGCCGTTGAGGGTCTGGCCGTCAAAGACGACCCGGCCCGAGCGCGGCGGCGTCAGCCCCAGGATGGACTTGAGCGTCGTCGTCTTGCCCGCGCCGTTACGGCCGAGCAAGGCCGTGATGCTGCCCTGTTCCACCTGGAGACTGACGCCTTCGAGGATGTGGGATTGGCCGATGAAGGTGTGGATGTCTTCGACCGATAGGAGTGCCGACATGGGAACCTCACGAACGCGGTCCAGGAATTCGTGGGGATAGGCGAGAGAGGCGGCCCGGACACCTTGCCTTACGCTAACTTGGTTAGAATCTCCGGCCCCTTGTCGGTGATGGCGACGGTGTGCTCGAACTGGGCCGACAGCTTGCCGTCGTTGGTCACGACGGTCCAGCCGTCCGAGAGGAGGGTCCAGTCGGCGACGCCGAGGTTGATCATCGGCTCGATGGTAAAGACCATGCCGGGACGGAGCTTGACGGGCTGACCCTGTGAGATGATATGGGACACCGAGGGCGGCTCGTGGAGCTTGCGGCCGATGCCGTGCCCGCCCCACTCGCGCACCACCGAGCAGCCCTGCCCCCGTGCGTACGTCTCGATGGCATAGCCGATGGCGCTGATGTCGTTGCCGGGCTGCGCGGCGCGGATGCCCAGGTTCAGGGCGTGCGTCGTGATGTCGAGCAGGCGCTGGGCCTGGGGCGGAATCTTGCCCACGCCGTAGGTCACGCACGAGTCGCCGCACCAGCCTTTGTACGTCAGGCCGATGTCAATGCCGACGATGTCGCCCTCTTTCAGGACGCGCTCGTTGGGCAGGCCGTGGCAGATTTCCTCGTTGACCGAGGCGCAGATGACACCGGGAAAGGGCGGGTGGCTGGCCTGACTGCCGCGATAGCCTTTATACAGGCCCTCGGCCCCCCGTTCGTGGATGTACCGGTCCACCAGGTCGTCCAGTTCGCGTAGGGTGACGCCGGGGCGGATGGTCTCGCGGAGAAGCTGGAAGATTTCGGCCACCAGGCGGCCCGACACCCGCATGTGCTCGATGTCCTGGGGGCTTTTGAGTTGGACCGCCGTGTCCCAACGCGGGACCCGGTTCGCGGCCCGTCGGAGCATATTCTTCATGGTTTCACTTTAGGGTGTCAATGGATGTCCAAATCCCCATCTATGGCGACGTTTGACCAACAAGAGTTTACTCCCAATTGGAGGGGTTGTCCAGGTTGGTCTTACGGAGTGGACGGAAGACGGAAGCCAACAGAAAGACCTGACAGGTTTTTGAAACCTGTCAGGTCTGGTCAGCGCTGCTTAGCGCAGTTCCTTGCTCGTGTAGCCCAGGATGCGGCGGGCGATGATCAGGCGATTGATCTGGCCCGTGCCCTCGAAGATGTCGTTGATCTTGGCGTCGCGCATCCACTTCTCGACCATGTAGTCGCGGGAGTAGCCGAGCGGCCCCAGAATCTCGACGGCCTTCTGGGTGATCTTGGTCACGGCCTCGCCGGCCTTGACCTTGCACTCCGAGGCTTCGAGCGTGTTGGGTAGGCCCTGGTCCATCATCCAGGCCGCCTTCTGCGTCAACAGCCAGGCCGCCTTGTGCTGCGCCTCCATGTCAATCACATCGCGCTCCACGGCGGTCAGCTTGTGGCGCGGCACGTCGTAGCGAATCGCGATGCCCTCTTCCTTCTTGAGGATGTCCTTGACATACTCAATGGTAGCGCGGGCGATACCGAGCGCGCTGGCGGCCACAATGGGACGCGTGGCGTCGAAGGTCTTCATGGCGCCCCGGAAGCCCTCGGGATGGTCCTTGCTGTTCAGGACTTCGGGGCTGCCCAGGATGTGGTCCAGCGGGATGCGGGCGTTGTCGAAGACAATCATCGCCGTGTCCGACGCGCGGATGCCCATCTTCTTTTCGAGCTTGATGATCTCGACGCCCGGCGTGCCCGCTTCCACCACGAAGGGCTTCATGCCGGCGCGGCCGGCCGTCGGGTCCACCGTCGCCCACACCACAACCAGGCCGTTGGAGTCCTTGAGCGCCTTGTGACCCGACGTGACGTAGACCTTGGTGCCGTTGAGCACCCACTCGTCGCCGTCGCGGACGGCGGTGGTGCGGATGGCCGAGGTGTCGGAGCCGGCCTGCGGCTCAGTCATGCACATGGCGCCCCAGGTCGGCTTGTCGCCGCTGAAGCGCTTGAGGAAACGCTCCTTCTGCTCCGGCGTGCCGACGGCCTGGATGGCCGCCCCGGCCAACTGGCTGCCGGGCATGCTCAGGTACATGCCGGCGTCGCCCCACGACAGTTGCTCGATCAGGTAGATCATGCGCATGTTGGTGGTGCGCGGCTTCTTCGACTTGTCGCCGTTGCTGCCGTTGGCCTCCTTGGGCTTCAGCGACGCTTCGAGGTCGCGGCGGGCCTGGTCGGCCATCTGGGGCCACATGGTGTAGATGAAGTCCCAGGGGATCTCGTGCTCGTTCTCGTCGTAGTAGCGCGCCTTGGGCCGCATGACGTGCTCGGCCACCATCTGCGCCATCATCACCTGCTGTTGGATGTTATCAGGAACGGAGAAGTCAATCATACCCTTGTCTCCTTATACTCTACACCATGCCCAGGCCATCCAAAACGGCAAAGCTGCGCGCGTTGCGGAGCCACAATTCCACCGGCACGTCGCGGATATAGCCGCTGCCGCCGAGAATCTGGACCGCCCGGTCGCCGCACATCAACGCCATCTCGTCGGTGAAGGTCTTCGCCAGCCGCGCCTCGCGCGTCGCGTCCATGCCCTGGTCGAGCCGCCACGCCGCATCCCAGACGAGCAGGCGGGCCGCGTCAATGTCGGTGCACATCTCGGCCAGCATGAAGGCGATGGCCTGGCGCGTGCCGATGGGCTGACCAAACGTCTCGCGCTCCTTGGCGTACTCCACGGCGTACTCGTAGGCCGCTTTGGCCACACCGACGGCCATGGAGGCGAGGGCGACGCGGGAGTAGTTCAGGATGCGCGGGAAGTCACACCCCTCCGGCCCACCGAGCTTGCACTGGGGGCTGACATGGACATCCTTCAGCGTCACTTTATAGGTCGGTAGCGCCTTCATGCCCATGCTCTTCTCGCGCTCGCCGATGGTGATGCCGGCCGCGCCCAGGTCCACCAGGAAGCCCTGGGTCTTGTCGCCTTCCTTGGCCCAGACGAGCATCATGGCGGCGTCGGCGGCCAGCGGGACATAGGCCTTGACGCCGTTGAGCAGGTAGACATCGCCGTCCTTAGTCGCGGTCGTGCGCAGGTCCACCGGATCGTAGAGCAGGGTCGGCTCGATGAGGGCGGCGGTGGCCGGGATGAACTCATCACCGCAGAAGCGCGGCAGGTACTCCTGCTTCTGCTGCTCCGTGCCGCCCAGCAGGATGGGCAGCGCGACGGACATGGGCGCGGTCAGGTACATGGCCGTCGCCAGGTCGCCCCAGGCCAGTTCCTCGGCCCACAGCGCGCCGGTCACGGCGGAGTGCTCGGACGCGAAGCCGCCGTACTGCTCCGGGATGTTGGCGGGAACCAGGCCCAGGCCCCAGCCGGTCTGGACTAGCTCGGCCGGAATTTCGCCCTTCTCGTCCGCCTCCTGGAACACCGGGCGGAGTTGCTCGCGGGCGAAGTCCTTGACCGAGTCCACAATCATCTGTTGTTCTTCGGTTGGTGCAAACGAGATCATATCTATCTCCTACTGAAGATTCTCGTAGATAATCGCCGCGCCCTGGCCGCCGCCGACACACATGGTGACCATGCCGTAGCGCGAGCCGCGCCGCTTCATCTCGTTGAGGATCTGGACCGTGAGCTTGCCGCCGGTCGCGCCCAGTGGGTGCCCCAGGGCGATGGCGCCACCGTTGACGTTGACCCTGTCCGGGTCCATGCCCGTCTCCCGCATGACCGGGAGGACCTGGGCCGCGAAGGCCTCATTCAGCTCGACCACGTCAATGTCGTTCATCGTCAGCCCGGCCTTCTGAAGCGCCTTGGGCACGGCGACAATGGGGCCGATGCCCATGATCTCCGGCGGTACAGCGCCCAGCGCGAAGGACACGAAGCGGGCCAGCGGCTTGAGGCCCAGGTCCCGCGCCTTCTCCAGGGACATGACAACCACCACGCCCGCGCCGTCGCTCGTCTGCGAGGCGTTGCCCGCCGTCACGGTGCCGCCCTCCTTGAAGGCCGGCTTGAGCTTGGCGAGCGCCTCCATCGAGGTTTCGCGGCGCGGCCCCTCGTCCACCTTGAACACACTCGTCTTGTGCTGGACCCGGCCGTCCTCGTCCAGGTAGTCGAGGTCCACTTCGAGCGGCACAATCTCGTCGTTGAACTTGCCCGCCTCAATGGCCGCCAGCGCCTTCTGATGGCTGCGCAGGCCCCAGGCGTCCTGCTCCTCGCGGCTCACGCCATACTTCTCGGCCACGCGCTCGGCGGTGTAGCCCATGCCCATGTAAATCTCAGGGTTGTTCTCCACCACCCACGGGTTCGGCTCGAAGCGGTGACCGCGCATGGGCACCGCGCTCATGGACTCAGCGCCACCGGCGACCACCACATCGGCGATGCCGGTCATAATCTGGCTGGCCGCCAGCGCGATGGTCTGGATACCGGACGCGCAGAAGCGGTTGACGGTCTGGCCGGGGACCGTTTCGGGCATACCGGCGCGCAACAGGGCGATGCGGGCGAAGTTCAGCCCCTGCGAGCCTTCAGGCATGGCGCAGCCGATAATCACATCGTCAATCTCGCTCGGATCAAGGCCCTCGGCGCGGCGCACCGCTTCGCGGATGACGGCGGCGGCCAGGTCGTCGGGGCGGGTATTGCGGAGGGTACCGCGCGGCGCTTTGCCGACGGCGGTGCGGGCGCCAGAGACGATAACAGCTTCGGTCATAGCGTGTGTTCTCCCTGTGTACATGCGTATTTCGTATTTCGTAGTGCGTATTTCGGACAGGCTCCCTATCTGGGGATACGAAATACGCACTACGCATTAGTTCCTGAGCGGCTTCCCAGTCTGCAACGTGTGCCCAATGCGCTCTAGCGTCTTCGGCTCGCCCACCAGGGACATAAACGCCTCGCGCTCCAGGTCGAGAATATACTGCTCGTCCACCCACTGGCCGCTGGACAGCTCACCGCCGCACAGCACATAGGCCAGCTTGCGGGCGATCTTGGCGTCGTGCTCGCTGATCTGGCGGGCCTCCTGGAACTGCCAGATGCCCATCTTGAGAGCGGCCAGCATGGGTTTGCCCGCCGCATAGACCGACTTCTCGCGGACAGGCGGTTGATAGTTCGAGATCAGGTCCAGGACGAGTTCTTTGGCCTCGCCCAGGGTATGGTCCGGGTGCATCACAATCAGGTCGGCCTCGTCGAGCATGCCCATGCTCCGCGCTTCCAGCGCGCTCGTGCTAACCTTGGCCTGCCCAAGCTGGAGGAAGATGCGCTCCAGGAAGGGTAGCGGGTCCACGTTGGGCGTCTTCATGGCGGGCGAGAGGACGCGGCGCACCATCTCCTTGCAGCCGCCGCCGCCCGGAATCAGACCCACGCCGACCTCGACCAGGCCCATGTACGTTTCGGCGGCGGGCGTCGCGCACGCGCCGGCCATCACAATCTCCGCGCCGCCCCCCAGGGTCATGCCGTGGGGCGCGACGACGACGGGTTTGGGCGAGAAGCGCACGCGCATGAGCAGGTCCTGGAAGTTCTTGACCATTGCTTCGATGGCCCCGAACTGCTGGGCCATGGCATTCATGGCGACAAAGCCGATATTGGCGCCCAGGCAGAAGTTTTCGCCCTGGTTGCCGATCACGAGACCGACATACTTGTCGCTGCTCTCCAGCTTGTCCAGCGCCTCCTGTAGAAGTTGACCCATCATGTCGTCAATGCTGTTGCCGCGCGAGTGGAATTCCAGGCCCAGCACGCCATCGCCGAGGTCAATCAGGCTGGCGCTCTCGTTGCGCTTGATCTCGCAGCCGCCGTGACGCAGCTCATTGAGATTGACGCGGAGGGGGTCCTCCTCGATGGGGCAGTAGATGCCCGAAACGGGCGAGTAGGCCAGGAGCTTGCTGCCCATGTTCTTGTAGAACGAGGTGTGGCCGGCGGCGAGCATCTTGTGGACCCAGGGCGCGACCTCAATCCCGTCGGCGCTCATGCGCTCGACGGTCTCCCGCACACCCAGCGCGTCCCACAGTTCAAACGGCCCCATCGCCCGGCTGAAGCCCCAGCGCATGGCGCGGTCCACGCTCGGCAGGTCGTCGGAGATCTCGGGCACGCGGCGCGAGGCGTAGGCCAGGGAGTTGGCCGTCGTCTCCCATAGGAAGCGGCCGGCCCGCGAGTCCGGCAGGTTGACCAGCGCCTTCATGCGCGCGCCCAGCGGCTCGGTGCGCTTGACCTTCTCAACCTCGGGGAACGAGACTTTGGTCGGCGCCTTGTACTCCAGCGTGTTCAGGTCGAGCACCCAGAACTCGCGGTTGCCGCCCTGGCGCACTTCCTTGTAGAAGCCACCCCCTGTCTTGTTGCCCAGCATCTTGCGGTCAAGCATGGTCTGGATGGTGGCGGGAATGCGGTAGACCTCGCGGCTCTCGTCGTTGGGGGCGGCGTCGTAGAGGTTCTTGGCGACGTACATGGCGATGTCGAGGCCGACCAGGTCCTGGAGGCGGAACAGGGCCGTCTTGGGGTTGCCAATCAGCGGCCCGGCGAGATAGTCAATCTCTTCGACGGTGAAGCCGTTGTCAATCGCCGCGCGCAGGCTGTAGAGGCCGTCGAAGCTGCCCAGGCGGTTGGCGATGAAGTTAGGCGTGTCCTTGCAGACCACGACCCCCTTGCCCAGCACGCGGGTGGCGAACTCCTTGACAAAGGCGATGACCTCCGGGCTGGTGTCGGGCGTCGGGATGACTTCCAGCAGCTTCAGGTAGCGCGGCGGGTTGAAGAAGTGGGTGCCCAGGAAGTGCTGGCGGAAGCTCTGGCTGCGGCCTTCGCCAATCTGGTGGATGGGAATCCCGCTGGTGTTGCTGGTGACAATGGCGTTGGGCTTGCGAACCGCGTCCACCCGCTCCATCAGCTCGCGCTTCGGCTCCAGCTTCTCGATAATGACTTCGATGATCCAGTCGGCCTGGGCCAGGCGGTCGAAGTTGTCCTGAGTATTGCCGATGCGCACGCGGTCGGCGACGTCGGCGGTAAAGAGCGCCGAGGGGCGCGCCTTCTTGACTCGGTCCCACAGGCCGAGCACGATCTTGTTGCGCTCCTGGACTGTCGCGCCCTCGGCGGGGATGTCGAGCAGGTCCACTTGATAGCCGGCGTTGGCGAAGTGGGCAGCGATGCCGCCGCCCATCGTGCCCGCGCCGATGACGGCGACGCGCTGAATGGTGTAGGTCATAGGCCAATCTCCACAGTTAAGATTGATGATTGAAGACGGATGATTGGGGATAAGAGACTAGAGATGGGCTACCGGCTCGGCCTGCCACCCGCGCATCTCGAATCCCAAGTCACCCGTCGTCAGGGCGGATAGACAAAAGTCACTGGCTAGCTGGGCAATCGCCTCGGCGGAGAGGCGGCCATCGGGACGGTACCACATCACGAACCAGTTATGGATACTGAACAGGAGCTTGGTGACAATCGAGACGTCCACGGGCCGAAAGACCCTCTGCTGGACGCCATCGGCGAGGATGGCGGCGAAGAGTTGTTCGAGCGCGTCGCGGCGGGCAATGTAGGCGCGGCGCTCGGCGGGGGTGTCCAGGACGGCCCGCGCTTCGAGGATGGTGACCAGGGCCACGTCGGGGTACTGGGCCACGCAGGTCAGGTAGGCACTCACAGCCTCGCGCAGCCGGGCGTCGGGTGGCAGGTCGGGGCAGGCGGCCTGACCAACCACCTGGGTCAGGCGTTCGAGGCCCTCATTGAGCAGGGTCAGGAGCAGAGCTTGCTTCGACGGAAAGTAGTGGTAGAGGCTGGATTGGCGCAGCCCCAGCTCGTCCCCGATGTGCTGCATGGTCGCGCCGTGGTAGCCACGCAGCCGAAAGACATGAGCCGCCGCACGAAGGACGTCTTCGCGGCTCACCGTCTGGTCGGCTGGCTTCCGTGCCATGCGCTGCCCTCCGTTGGGGTAGTCAGTCGTCGGTAGTCGGTAGTCGGTAGTCCGTCGTCGGTAGAAAGGAGGCGGTAGCCAAGGTACTAATTACTGACTACGGACTACTTTCTACTGAATACTGACCAATCGAATATTGGTTCGATTAATCAAGCAAATTATAGCGCAGTGCGTCATCGTTGTCAAGCAATAAACAGGCCAGAAGCCAAAATTAGGCCGACGGGGGAAGCCGAACGGCATTCTCATGAAATTCTCATTCATCTGGTCTATTTTGGGGTAAGTTTGGGCGCATTTATGCATCATAGGGAGTGAAGAGGCAAGACCATAAGCCCTACATCTGTGACAAGACAACTGGAACCATAGGAGGTACAAAGATGTCCACCTTGACCCGTTGGAATCCGGCGCGTGACGTTCTGAACATGCAGCGCACGATGGACCGCCTGATGGACGAGGCGTTCGGCCAGACCTGGGCCACCCCGCGCCTGGGCTTCGCCGGCACCCAGTTCCTGCCCATTGACGTCTACACCACCGAGGATGCCGTGGTCCTCGTCGCCTCACTGCCCGGCCTGACCGCGAGCGATGTCGAGATCGTCCACCAGGGCGACACCCTCACCATCAAGGGCGAGTTCAAGGCGCCCGAGGGCAACGTGCAGTGGGCGGTCCAGGAGCGGCCCTATGGCAAGTTCAGCCGCACCCTGACACTGAACGTCCCGGTGGATGCGAGCAAGGCCGAGGCAGAGTTCGAGAACGGCGTGCTGACGCTGACGCTGCCCAAGGCCGAGTGGGCCAAGCCCCGCTCGATTGAGATCAAGCCGAGCAAGGCCCTGGCGAACGGCCAGCAGAACTAGTGCCAACGCAAGACACGGGGGCGACTGCTAGAGTCGCCCCCGCTCTCATTTCCCCTGATGCTTGCCCCCGGACTGAATCACAAAGGCCACGAAGGCCACGAAGGATAT
>CAZFUK010000104.1:10485-12349 GCA_964522005.1 uncultured Anaerolineales bacterium
TTACCCTGGCTGCTGCTCGTCCTGCTGGGTCTGCCCTGGCTCCCATCGGCCCGCCCGCCCGCGCCCGTGGCCCAGGCCCGCCCCGCTGCCCAGCCGACCATCCCCGCTGACACGCCGACCCCGACCCCGACCCCCACCGCCACCCCCGTGCCATCGGCCACCACGCCTACCCCGGACTACCACCTGCTCCTGCCCCTCGTCGAGCGCCGCCGCGAGGTCACGCGCTACGCCTGGGGCCTGGTGACCAGCCCGTCACCACCACCCTGCGGTCCATAGCGATGGTCTCCCCGACCGATGGCTGGGCCGTGGGCGACAACGGGACGATCATCCACTGGGACGGCTACGCCTGGTCCACCGTTCCCAGCCCTACCACCCAGACGCTTAACGCCGTGTCTATGGTCTCCGCCACCGATGGCTGGGCCGTAGGCGACGGCGGCACAATCCTCCATTGGGATGGCCATGCATGGTCTCGTATCCCTAGTCCTACCGCTGACACTCTTCGAGATGTGATGGTGTCAGCAACGGATGGTTGGGCTATAGGCGGTCTTTCATCATGTTCAAGTTTTGGCTGTGTTACCACGAGTATCATCCTACATTGGAACGGCCAAGTATGGTCGTCTGTACCCAGTCCCACTAACGCCCTACTGAGTTCTATCGCCATGCTCTCCACAAATGACTGGTGGTTTGCCGGAACAACTCAGAGTACGGTTTCCTGTGAGCGTACAGGATGCTATTGTACCAGTGTTTCGACGTTCTTGCACTGGAACGGCCAGATGTGGTCAGTAATGAGCGGACCTGCAATACCAAGCATTTCGTGCCCTGCCACCCCCCTAGCCGTATCAAGTATAGCGATGGTAGTACCGACCCAGGGTTGGGCAACAGGCTCTCTGGGTATCCTCTACTGGAACGGCCAGATTTGGACCGGTAATTCAAGCTTGGTTCCTGATTGGTCAGGGGAGACTTCGGCTCTCGTAATGGTTACGTCTAGCGAGGGATGGGCAGTGGACTTGGGGGGGGCAGGTACCATCCTTCATTGCAGCGACGGAATATGGAAATCAGTGACGAGTCCTACAAGCAATCAGCTCACTTCTGTAACCGTTGCCGCTCCCAATGACATCTGGGCCGTGGGGGTACTGGGAACAATCATCCATGGGACTGGGCATGAATAACGAAGTGTGAGGAGGCTAAAAGACTACCCCTACCCGTATATCGAGCACTGGTAGGGGTAGTTGTACTCAGTCTATGTGAGCTATGCTGTTGTCGCTCTAAGGCCACCAGGAGGGTTGGCTGCGCGTCTCGAAGGTCCCATTGGGGCTGTAGCTCCACCACTCATAGCACCCGGCGTCCGTACTGGAACAGGTGGCGTCCAGCATCGCGTCGCGGTGGGACCAGTAGTTGTAGCTGCCCGGCGTGCTCCCCCCCCTGCACCGGGTTCAGGTTGACGAAGTAGATTTCACCCCGCTGGACCGTCATAGCACCCCGTTTAATCCATCGCTCTCGGTTCCAGCAAACTCCGCCTCGATGAGCCGCAGTTCACGTTGAACCTCGGGGTCGCCTGCCATAAGAGCCAGTTGACTTTCGACCGACTGTTCCTGGCGCCGGATTTGTTCTTGAATGGACTTCGCCAGCTGTTCCATCAGCCACGCTTGCTCAGCCAGGGTCAACTGGCGAACATCCGCCTCGATGCGCTCCAGGTTCGAAACGTTCATGCCCTGTCCTCCACGTAGCCTAACACACTTGGCCCCGCCGTCTTACAGCTAGCCTAGTGTACGTTGGAACCCCGGTTTCGTCAAGACGTTGGCGTTGATGTGCAGGGTTCTTTCAAAGTCAGGGACGGGTGATGCCGAGTAAGGCGAAGGCTTTG
>CAZFUK010000105.1:0-12254 GCA_964522005.1 uncultured Anaerolineales bacterium
CGCGAGGAACTTCTCCCCCACGTCAATCACCCGCTCGGCCGGTCCGTCCAGCTTGCCCACCGCCGCGACCCGGTCGCCGACCACGCCCACATCGCCGTAGAACCAGGGGTTGCCCGTGCCGTCGAGGACACGGGCGTTCTTGAACAGGAGGC
This sequence comes from uncultured Anaerolineales bacterium, assembly GCA_964522005.1. Lineage (GTDB taxonomy): Bacteria > Chloroflexota > Anaerolineae > Epilineales > JAHCIE01 > JAHCIE01. The sequence continues at coordinate 153 of CAZFUK010000105.1, forward strand.
TGTAGGTTGCCATGCTAGCCGCCGACGACCGGGCTTTCCAGCACGCCCAGCCCCTCAATCTCGCCGCGCATCACGTCGCCCGCCTTGAGGTAGGTACCGGTGCTGTCGCCCACCCCGGCCGGCGTCCCCGTGGCGATGACGTCGCCGGGTTCGAGGGTCATCAGGTCGGAGCAGAAGGCGACCATCTCACGGGTATTGAAGATCATGTAACCTGTGTTGGAGTTCTGGCGCAGTTCGCCGTTGACCCACAGCTTGAGCCAGAGGTTGTCGGGGTCACTGACCTCGTCGGACGTCAGGATGTACGGCCCCATTGGCCCGAAGGCGTCCTGCCACTTGCCGTTGAGCCAGTCAAAGAAGTCGTCCATGGGGCGCGGCGTGCGGTGCGCGCCGATGTTGAGCGAGCGCGACGAGATGTCGTTGATAATCGTGTAGCCCGCCACGTAGTCCAGGGCGTTGTCCACCCCGACGTGCTTGGCTTGCCGGCCGATGACGATACCCAGTTCCAGTTCGTAGTCCACCGCGTCCGACACGCGGGGCAGAATGACGGCCTCGCCCGGGCCGACGACACACGACGAGGGCTTCATGAAGACGCGCGGCGTAATCTTGGTCTTGTCCACGCGCTGCCCGCCGCCCTCCTCGATGTGCGCCTGGTAGTTGCCCGCCAGGGCCAGGAACTTGCCGGGGCGAGGGTTGGGCGCGAGCAAGCGCACCTGACCCAGGCTATAGGAGGCGCCGCCCGCCTCGACCGGCATGCCGGCGGCGATAAACTGGTTCATATCCCCGCTAAACCCGGCCGCTCGCACCTGGTCCCCCTCCAGCACGCCCACCTGCGTCAGACCGTCCACATGGAATGTTACGAGCTTCATAGCTCCTCCTAGGATGACTCTTGAAGAGAAGTCGAATAGCTGGCTGTCGAATAGCCAATTGTATACAAGGGCTAGCCCGCTGGGGATTATACAAGGTTCATCCCGGGCTGTCCACTTTTAGCGCACGGGGGAAGCTAGAAGTCTGAGGGCCACACCCAGTAGCCTTTGAGCTGCGACTTGCCCGGCGGGGCGTCCTCGTTGGAGTAGTCGGCAATAAAGATCTGGCCGTCCGGGAATTGCGTCCAGGTGGAGTAGCCATGATCCGGGTTAGGGTTGGTGTTCAGGTCAATCTCAACCCAGCGGTCCACGGTATACTGGTCAGGCAGCTCCCCACTGGCGGCCGACCACTCCCAGGTGTGGTCACGTTCGGTGGGATTCTGGACGCTGTAGCGGACCCACCCCCACGTCGTTTGGCCCCGCTGGCCCGGGTCGTTGCCGAAGTAGCTCCGCTCCCAGAGAGTCTCGCGAAAGACGAGGGACGGGTGCAGGAGGGTCCCATCCATCGCCACCTCGACCAGCCCCTCGCGGTGCGACAGGGTCAGGGTGTGCGCCCCCGTCCAGTTCACCGGAACCGTGTGGACGCGGCCCCCGACCTCCAGCGTCACGAGGTCACGGGCGAGCGTGACGCGGACGCCGACCCGCGCGATTTGGACTGTCGCGGCGGGCCACCCCGGCGGCGCGTCGATGCTGAGCCGGGCCTCGAACAAGACGCGGCTGGTAAAACTCTCCGGCGGCAGCAGCAGGTAGCGGCTGACCGTGTCCGGCGCGTTGGTGAGGGTCAGCCCGGCCGGGGTGAGCGTCACCCCGCCACCATTCATGGGCCATAGCTCACCAGGGGTGTGCAGACGCACGACGCGGTGGGTCGGGCCTGCGCCGCCCCGGCCCACCTTGAAGCCCGTGTCCGTCTCAATATCCCCGGCCCAGCCGTACAGCCCCGGCCGCCCACTCTGATTGCGGTAGGTCACCAGCACCCGGCCATCGGCCAGCACACCGGCGAAGGGGCGGTCGCCGGAAAACGGCGCCTCGATGGGCCGGCCCCAGGTGCGCCCCCGGTCATCTGAGAACGCTAGGTAGGACGGATAGTTGTTGTGGTTGTTCTCGCGCATGATGCACACGAGGCGGCCCGACGGTAGTTGCAGGTAAGCGCCCTCGCAGTAGTTATGCACGGCATCGCTGGCGACGATGGACTGCTCACCCCAGGTGCGGCCCCCGTCGCGGGAGAAGTAGACGGCCTCGGTGTTTTTCAGGGTGGTGGCGCGATGGTAGTGCGCGCCGACGATGAGCGTGCCATCGTCCAATTCCACCACGCGGTCGGGTTCGATGCCGGGGATGCCGGTCGGATGCGGACCGTCCCACGTCTCGCCCTCGTCCTGACTCCACCAGGTGTAGATGCCTGACGACTGATACTCGTGCTTGTGACGGTAGTCGTTCTGGTCACAGATGACCACGAGCCGACCATCGCGCAGGCGACTCAGGCGCGGCGTCACCCACCGCTCATCGCCTCGGCTGGGCAGGGCCTCGTGAATGATGCGCGGGCGGCCCCACGTCCGACCTCGGTCGCGGCTTTCGAGCAGGGTGATACGCGAGAACTCCATCGGCCAGTGCGCGTCGCAGGCGTTGAAGACCAGGAGCAGCCGGCCGTCGGGCATGAGGACAAGGTCAGGGTTCTTGGTAAACTGCCCCTGGGGGCTCCAGATAACAGCTTGTCGGTCTGGGTGATCGAGGGTGCGGGGTAGGATGGGCATGTTAGCCTCGGTCTAGTAGCTCCAGCACAGGAGCCATGGCCTCGACGCCGGGCAGCGTCTCGGGTGTCATGAGCACTTGCACATGGTCAACGCCCTGCTCGGCGTGGGCGCGCAGAGCCGCCGCGATGCTCTCCGGCGTCCCGCGAATCGCCCGGCCGGTCGGCTCAACGCGGTCGAAGACGGCAATGCGCAGGGCGACACTGCGCGCCAGCGTGGCCGGGTCGCGGCCGTGGGCCTCACACGCCGCGTCCACCGCCTCGCGCAAGGGGGCCACGGCCTCCGGCCAACTGTTGCTATGGGCGAGCCAGCCGTTCCACATGTCGGCGTACTCGGCGACCAGCCGCAGCATACGCGGCCCTTGCGCCAGCGCGCCGATCATGATGGGCGGGCCGTGGGGGCGCGGCCCCGGCGGGCGCAGCACCGCGTCCTGGATGCGGTGGTACTGGCCGCTGAAGGTAGACTGCGTGTCGTCGAGCAGGCCGCGAATGATCTGGAGCGACTCCTCAAAGCGGCTGACGCGGTGGTCGTAGGGGAAGCCAAACGCGCCGTGCTCGAACTCGGCGTCGCCCGCGCCCAGGCCCAGGATGAGGCGGCCCTGGCTGATGTCGTCCACCGTGTGGGCGATCTTGGCGAGCAGGGCAGGGTTACGATACCCGGCGCACATGACGAGCGTGCCGAGTTCGACGCGGGGCACGGTGGCCGCCAGGGCCGCGAGGAGGGAGGCGCACTCCCAGCAGCCGCGCTGCTCGCCGTCAATGGGCGTGGGGGGTCCGCCGCGCCACTGGGACGCGCCGCGCCGCGCGAGTAAGTGGTCCACCAGCCAGAGCGAGTCGAAGCCAACTTGCTCCGCCAGTTGGGCCATGCGCAGGATGTCGGGCCAGTGGGGCGTCTCGCCATCCATGCCCCACGTCTGACTGGGAATCAGCAGGCCAACTTTGAGGGGACGCTTAGCCATGGTGTGTCACCATTTTACGTCTACTGTTCGCCCGGTGTCGGCGCTCTCGATGGCCGCGAAGACCATCGCCAGGCTGGGGAGATTGGCGGCGGCGGCGGTTTCAGGCTGGCCGCCGTCGCGTACACACTGGACAAACTCTCTCATCAAGGCCAGGTGGCCGCCCGTCTTCCCCTCGTCGTCGGGCGGTGGGACCTCGACCGCCCGGAAATTAGATTGGAGCTTGCCCGTCGTCGCGAAGCCGCCGACCTGGCTGACCACTTCGGCCTGGAGCGTCTCAAAACTGTCCCAGGTCGCGCTGCCCTGTGTCCCGACCAGCCGCCAGGCGGCCTGCGGGCCGGTGTTTAGCCCCTCCGAACACCAACTGCCGCGATAGGTATAGACCAGGCCGTTGGACATCTCGAAGATCGCCACCGCCGACGCCCCGTGGGCATACCACGAGCCGAGGGGGTTCCACTCCTTGCAGTACACCGCCACCGGCTCCGCGCCGCTGATACAGCGGGCGGCGTCAAAGGTATGGATCGCCATGTCGAGCAACAGGGGATGCTCCATCTCGTCGCGGAAGCCGCCAAAATGGTTGCCCATGTAGTGGTCGCTGTCGAGGGTCGTCAGCGGCCCCAACGCGCCCGACAGCCGCAGCGCGCGCAGGCGGCGGACATACGTCTCGTAGCGGCGGTTCTGCGTGACGGCCATGAGACGCTGGGCTTCAGCCGCCGCCGCCACCAGCCGCAGCGCGCCCTCCAGCGAGACGGCCATCGGCTTTTCCGACAGCACATGGCAGCCGCGCTCCAGCGCCGTCAGGGACGTGGCGACGTGCGCCTCGGGGGCGGTGCAATTAAAGACCAGGGCGGGCTGTGTTTGGTCCAGCAGCCGCGCCAGGTCTGTGCCGACCCGCGCGCCGGTCAGGCCAAATTCCTGGGCGCGGCGAGCCGCTGCCCCTTCTACCAGATCAACCAGCCCGACGATCTCGATCTCAGGCACCTGTTGGGCTATCTTCAGCCAGGTCGCGCTGATGCGGCCACAGCCCACCAGCACAGTACGGAGCGTCATAGCCAACCTACCCCTCCTGGAGCGCGTCCTGGCCGTCGGTCAGCCACTCCAGGGTAAAGCGCGCCACGGACATGTGGGTGTTGCGGAACATGTTGCCGTCAATGCTGCCGCCTTCGTAGATGCAGTAGAGCGCCCCATCCGCGCCGACGGCGAGATCACTGTAGCCGGCATAGCCAGGGTCAATCGCCTTGGCCACCGGCCAGGTCTGGCCGTCGTCGTAGCTGAGCTTGACCGTCATGTTCTCGCGGATGCCCCACTTGCCCCGCTGCCGCGTCGGATTGCCGCTGCTGTCCGGGTTGGAGTACAGAACCCGGCCCCGCCCGCCCTGGGCCGGACTCGTCACGCGAATCACGCTCGCCATGCAGATGGGTTCGTAGAGGCCCTCGTGGAAGACGGGCGTGGACCAGCCTGTGGCGCCGTCATCGCTGTAGGCGACCAGGCGGCGATTGCGCTCCGACTCGGTGCGGATGAACAGCATCACCCGGCCATCCTCCAGTTCGAGCGGCATCGTCTCGCTGGGGTTGGGTATCGCGGCCGAGTTGTGGACGACAATCTGGCCGCGCTGCCACGTCGCCCCATGGTCGTCGCTGTAGACCGTCGCCACACATGAAGGCCGGTGGCCGAGTTTGCCCGCGCCGAACTCGGTCCCCTCCCCGGTCGAGAGCCAGACGGCGACGAGCAGCCGCCCATTCCTCAACTGAATCGCGTGGCCGGGGCCGGGGGCGGTCACGCGCCAGGGATACTCCGGGCGGAACTGGTCGAAGGTGGCGGTGATGTCAACCGCGTCGGTCCAGGTCACGCCCTCGTCGTCGCTGCGGGTGTAGTAGACGCGGGCATAGTCAATCTGGTACAGGAAGTGAATCGCGCCCGTCTGGCGGTCCACAATGGGCGTGGGGTTGTCCACGGTGTGGCCCACGTGGCTGGCGAAGACGCGCAGCGGCTCCCAGGTCGTGCCGCCGTCCGGACTGCGGCCCATGGCCAGGTCAATCGGGTCCCAGTCGCCGCCCTGGCCGCGCCGCGCCGCGCACCACGCCAACAACGTGCCCGTGGGGGTGGCGACCAGGGCCGGAATGCGGAAGGTGTAGTAGCCGTCCTCGCCGGCCGTAAATAGCCGAATCAGTTCCATCCGTCTAGTCTCCGTGTGTGCTGGGTCTAGCCCGTCAGGGGCAGACTCTCAAGTTCGTCCACCGTCATCCGAATATAGACGGTGTCGCGGAAATGGTGGTCCACCAGGAAGTGCAACTCGTCGCCGTCCTGGAGCAGATCGGGGTAGCACATACCGCTCAACTGGTCGGGCGTCGGCGTCGCGATCAGGAAACGCGGCCGGCCCCAGGTTTCGCCCTCGTCCTCCGACAGCGCCAGCCACAACTTCTCCCGACTCTGAATCCACATGGTGCGGCTCTCCCGGCTGTTGTTATGGAACAGGATGAGCAGCCGACCGTCCTGCAAGCGAAAAACGGGCGCGGGGGCCGAGGGGTGGGCTAAACCGGTGCTGCGCGCCGGGGACCATGTCACGCCGTCGTCCTGGCTCACCGTGGTCCAGACATGCCCCTCGATGGTCCGCAGAGACGCCAGGATGCGGCCATCGGAGAGCACGGCGAAGTTGGCCTCTTCGCAGCGCGGGTGCGCCATGCCCACGCGCCCCGGCAATCCGCCGTGGGGGGAAGGACACGGGTACACCTGCCAGGTCTGCCCCTGGTCACCACTGCGCAAGACATACTGTTCCGTCACCAATTCCCCCAGCCCGCCCGCCGCGCGGTGGTGAAACGGCTCGGTGTGGCTGCCCCACACCCAGGCGCCCGTCGGCGTCTCGACCGGCTTCATGGCGCTGATGCCGAGAAACTGGGGGTCGTTGGTGGGCTGGACCAGGCTGACCTCCGACCAGGTATGGCCGTGGTCGTCGCTGTAGCGCACGCCCAGCGTATTCACCTCGCTATCGAGTTCGGCGGGGTCCAGGGTTGGCTCGGTCGCCATCAGGTAGATGCGCTGACCGCCGGCGGGTCGAAATGGCACGGCGGCGTGCGTCCCCCAGGGGGCCTGGGCGATGACCGTGGGGCCGCGCCAGGTGCGGCCCTGGTCGGTCGAGCGATAGAGGATGCTGTGGGTATTGGGACGCGGGATCGCGTGGTTCTGGCTGCGGTGGGCATAGTGGGCATCGCCCGAGGCCATAAAGACCAGATAGTCACCGTTGGCCGCCTTCACCGCGCGGGCGTGATAGGTGCGAGGACGCTCGGGGCTGGCTTGATGGAGGAGTGCTGTATACATAGCTGTCCGCTCTCTAGGACTTAGCCCTTGATGCCGCCGATGAGAATGCCTTTGACAAAGTAACGCTGGATGAAGGGGTAGACACACAGAATCGGCACGGCGCTGACCACGGTGAGCGCGGCTTTGAGGGCCTCGGCCGGCGGGCGATAGTCGGCCATGACCGGGTCGTTGAGGACGCCGCTCAAGAGGGTGTTGCGCAGCAGCAGCTGCACCGGCTGCTTGAGGGGGGAGTCGATAAAGATGGCGGCGTCGAACCAGGCGTTCCAGTGGAAGACGGCGTAGAACAGGCCGATGGTGGCGAAGATGGGCATGGACAGGGGGATGACGATCTGGGTCAGGACCGTCAGCGGCGACGCGCCGTCTATGATGGCGGCTTCCTCCAATTCCTGCGGGATGGTCATAAAGAAGTTGCGCATGATGAGCAGCCAGAACGGGTTGACCAGGACCGGCAGAATCATGGACCAGAACGAGTTGCGCAGACCGAGCGTCTGGACGAGCAGGTAGAGGGGGATGATGCCGCCGCTAAAGATGAGCGGGATGAAGATAAACACGGTGAGCCAGGTGCGGCCCGGCAGGGTCTTCTTGGAGAGGGCATAGGCCAGGGTCGCGGTAAAGATCAGGTTCAGGGCGACGCCGATCGTCACCCGCAGGATGGTGTTCAGATAGGCGACGCCCAGGATCGAGCTACCCAGGATGGTTTTGTACGCGCTGAGGTCAGGGTGTTCCGGCCACAGGATGAACTGGCCGCGCCGCACCACCTCGGCCTCGCTGACCAACGAGTTAGACACGACAAAGACCAGGGGCAGCACAAAGACCAGGCTCAGGAGGGTCAGGAAGATATAGTTACCGATCTCGAAGAGGCGTTCGCCGCGTGAGAGCAAATGCATACCTGTCTCCTTACCACAAGCCCGGCTCGCCCAGCTTCTGCGCCAGCTTGTTGGCGCTGAGCAAGAGGAACATCGCCAGAATCGCCTTGAACAGGTTCACCGCCGCCGCGTAGGAGTAGTCCAGGCTGATCAGACCCTGGCGGAAGACATAGGTGTCGATGATGTCGGCCACGCTGTAGACGGAGGGCGAGTAGAGCAGCAGGATTTGCTCGAAGCCGGCATTGAGCATGTTGCCGACGGCGAAGATAAACAGGATGACGATGACAAACGCGATGCTGGGCAGGGTAATGTAACGAATCTGCTGGAAACGGTTGGCCCCGTCTATCGCGGCCGCCTCGTACAACTCCTGCGGGATATTCGCCATGGCCGCCAGGTACAGGATGGTCCCCCAGCCGACGGTCTGCCAGACATGGGTGGAGACGAGAATCTGGCGGAAGAAGTCGGGGTGGGTCAGGAAGCTGGTGGGCTGATAGCCGAGCGCCTTGATCAAGCCGTTGACCGGCCCCACGCTGGTGGACAGGAGATTGGTCACCAGGCCGGTCACTACCACCATGGACAGGAAGTGGGGCATGTAGGAGATGGTCTGCACCACGCGCTTGAAGCCGGTGTGGCGGACTTCGTTGAGCAGCAAGGCCAGCACGATGGACGAGGGGAAGGCGAACAGCAGCTTCAAGCCGCTGATGACCAGGGTATTGGTGAGAACGTTCCAGAAGTAAATCGAGTTGAAGAAGCGCTGGAAATTGACAAAGCCCACCCACTCGCCATAGAGGATGTCGTGGACAGCGTCATAGGGCGAGATGTCCTTGAAGGCGATGACCACGCCTAACATGGGGATATAGTGAAAGATGAGAAAGTAGAGCAGACCGGGCAGGGCCAGCGCATAGAAGAAGGCGTGTTTGCGTATCGAGCTGCGCAGGCGGGTCCACCGCTGGCCGGCGCTCTCGCGCACGGTGGGCGACGGGTCGAGGGTGGGGGACAGCGGTTGCGTGCGCGCCATAGGCGGTCCTCTCTGAGAGCGGGGTGGAGACCTGACAGACGTCAGAGGTCTGTCAGGTCTCGCCCGTGCGAAGCGTGCTACTTGCCGGTGGCCGCCTTGTACATGCCGGTGTACGACTGCGTCCACTGGTCGAGGCCGGCCTTCTTCATCTGGTCAATGAAGGCGTCCCACTCGGTCAGCGGGCGCGCGCCGGTGATGAACTTGGTGGTCTCTTCCTCGATGAGGCGGTCAAAGTCGGCGACGTTGGCGAAGTCCTTGCGCAACTGCCGCAGGTCATACGACACGTTCCCGTCCGGCGGCATCTTGCCCTTGGACACGTCGGCCTGGCAGCAGATGAGCCACTTGGCGTGCTGCGTCACCTTGCCGTCTGGCGTCAACACCGCGTACTTGGTCTCCATGGGCAGACCGAGCGAGGTGGCGAACTCGCCGATGTAGCCGGTCGTGCGGTAGTCCGCTGTCTCAACCAGCCGCGTCCCGGCCGGCAGGTCCTTGGCGATGTCCGGCTTGTCCACGAACTTCCAGTCCTTATCGGGGATACCGCGGTCGGCCACCAGGTGGTTCTTGGGGTCGGCATACTGCCAGTTGATGAACTTGATGATCGCCTCGGGGTTGGCCGCGCGGCGGTTGATGACGACCGCGCCCGACGCGCCGCTGGCGTCAATCGTCGCCGCCATGCCCTTCGGCCCGGTCAGGAAGACGGCGTCCATCTGAACCTCGGGGTTGACCTGCTGGACGGCCGGCAGCCCCAGGGTGACGACGGAGTACCACGCGGCATTCGCCCCCACCTTCTGCGTCTTGAGCGTCTCGCGCAGCTTGTTCAGGTCGGTCGTGCCCAGGGTATCGGGGTAGATGTAGCCCGCCTTGTACCAGTCGGCCATCTTGGCGACGAAATCCTTGTAACCGGGCTGCAGCTCGGCCGGCTTGATCTTGTTGCCATCGGCCGGGTCAATCCAGCGCGAGTAGCCATACTGGGTGTAGGCGCCCGCCAGCGTCATGCGCAGCCCGATCAGGTTACCGATGACGGGGATGGCGTTGGGGTCCGAGGCCTTAAACGCCTTCAGATAGGCTTCGAACTCGTCAACCGTCTTGGGCGCGGACAGGTTGAGCTTCTTGAGGAGGTCCGTGCGCACGTAGACGGGGTAGGGCGCGACAATACCGTTGCGCGGAATCGCCATGATGCGGCCCCGGCTGTCCTTCATGCGCTCCCATGCCTCTTTGGGCCACGCCTTGAGAATGTCCGGGCCGAACTTGTTCAACAGGTCATCCAGGGGCAGGGCGATGTCACTATACTCGGTCCAGTTGGCCTGGAACACATCGAGGGGTTCGCTGGGTGTACTGAGGAGCAGGTTCAGTTTCTGGGTCGCGTCGGTGGCCGACGCGGACGGCGGCAGGACCGCCACCACATCCACCCCGACTTCCTTAGCGATATAGTCGTGGACTTCTTTGAGGCGGGCCGGGTCGCTGCCTTCGGGGCGGCCTCGGCCAATGGAACCGTTGTTGGCATAGATGACGATCTTGGGCAAGTTGCCGGCCGGCTGGGCAGGGGCCGCCGCCTTGGGGGCCTCGGTGGCCTTCGCCGCCGGGGCCTGGGTCGCCGCCGGGGCCTGGCTCACCGCCGGGGCCTGAGTGGGGGCCGCCGGGGCCGGGGTGGGAGCCGCCGCTTTGGGGGCGGCGGGTGGGGCAGCCGGCGCGGGAGTGCTCGCTCCCCCGGCGCAGGCCGCCAGCGCCAGCGCCAGCGCCAGGAGCAGGCTCAGGTGTAACACGCGGGCAGTTCGCAGCATGGCGATTCCTCCTTTAGATAATGCGGGCTAGCTAAGACGGACCGTAGACGTTGGCTCTCAAAGAGCATGGAGCGGCCAGGGCCTCAGGGCTTGACCCGCGCCGCTGCCATGCGCTCTTGAAGACCGGCGTAGTGCTGTTCCAGGGCGACGCGCGCCTCGGCCACATCGCCCGAGGCCACCGCGTCTAAAATGCGCAGGTGACGGTGATAGGTGGTGAGCAGGTCTCGGTTTTGGAGGTCGGCGTGTTGAGAGGCTTTGTGGAAGGTGAGCCAGAAGGTATCGAGCAGGGTCAACAGGACGGTATTGCCCAGGTTGGCGAACAGGGCGCGGTGGAACTCACGGTCTTCGAGGGCGATGCGCGTCTGCGCCCCGGCCACGTCCCCGCTCTCCGCGCACTCGCGCATCCGCTCGACAATGGCGCGTAACTCGGTGAGTTGGTCCGGGGTCAGGCTCTGGATCGCCTTGGCGATCATCCCGACCTCCAGGATACAGCGCACCTCGGTAAAATACTCAAGTTCCTGGATCTCGATAATCGTCCCGTAGGGGAGATTTTCGAGCAGCGACTTGAGCGAGAAGGTCCCGACATAGAGGCCATCGCCCCGCCGCACCTCGATGATGCCCAGGGCGGCCAGCGCCTTGACGGCCTCGCGCACCGAGTTGCGGCTGATGCCCAACTGGCGCACCAACAGGGTCTCCGGCGGCAGCGCGTCGCCTGGCTTGAGGTTGTTGGTCAGGATATAGTCCTTGATGGCCTCTTGAGCGCGCTGCGAGAGTAAGGGTGTAGGTTCGAGACGTGGTAGAGCTTTCAGCATAGATTCCCCTTGAGATACGGGCGGAGAATCAACCAGTCATCTCGATTATATCACATATAGGATATGTGTCAAGGGAATAAGTGGACCGCCGACCGAGTTTGGGGCAAAAGCGAGGGCGCCAGGTCAGCGGGCCGTGGTCGGCGCGGCGGCCGCGTCCACCGACAGCGCCGCCGCGCGCGCCCAGGCCTCCGCCGCCGCCGGCTCACCCAGCGCCGCACGCAGTTGTCGCACGAGCGACAGGTGCAGGTCGCATTCGAAGACGCCCAGCGCCGCGCCGACCGCCCCTCGTTGCGTCTCGGCCGCCGCGAACAGGGCCAGGGCGGCGGCTGGGTCGGCGCAGACGGCCGCCACGCGCGCCAGACCCTCCAGGGCGAAGGTCAGGCCACGGGCGTCGCCAATCTCCTGGGCGATGGTCAACGCCTCCTGGTGGACTGTCCGGGCCTGGTCATACTGCCCCTGCACCCAGCGGAGCAGGCCCAGGTCGTTGAGGCGGTAGGCCAGCGCCCAGTTGAAGCGGTGGGTGCGCCACAGGGCCGCGCTCTGTTCTAGCAGCCGCTCGGCCTCGGCGTAGTCCCCCCGCGCCAGGGCCACCTCGCCCCGCCCGCCAAGCGGCCAGGCCAGGGGCATCTCGGCCCCGGTCTGCTCAAAGGCACGCTGGCACGCCTCGAAGTAGGACTGGGCGGCGGGATAGTCCCCGCGCCGAAAGGCGGTGATGCCCAGGTTGGTGAGGGTCTGGGCGATGCTCCA
>CAZFUK010000106.1:0-10716 GCA_964522005.1 uncultured Anaerolineales bacterium
CTTGCGGCGACGCGGGTCCTTGAGGCGGCGGCGGAAAACATCCTCGATGTCCAGGTCCACCACGACCAGGTCTTCCTCCATCGCCTTGCCCCGCGCCAGCACGTCGCCGCCCGCCGAGCAGACCACGCTCGACCCGTCGAAAATTAGCTCGTCCTGGCCGCCGACCAGGTTGCAGTAGGCGACGAGGGCGACGTTGTCGGCGGCGCGGGTGGCGAGCATCCGCTCGCGGTGGACGCGCTTACCGACGTAGTACGGCGATGCCGAGATGTTGATGAGCAACTCCGCGCCGCCGGCCAGCGCCTGGACCTCGGCGGGGCTGGCCGGTGACCAGATGTCTTCGCAGATGGTCACGCCGATGGTCACGCCCTCCGCCGAGAAGATCGGTATGCTGGCGCCGGCCTGGAAGTAGCGGTCCTCGTCAAAGACGCTGTAGTTGGGCAGGTAGGTCTTGTGGTAGACGCCCACCAGCCGTCCGTCGTGGACGATGGCCGCCGCGTTAAAGATGTCATCCTGGGCGTCCACAAAGCCGATGATGGCGGTCAGGCCGTGGGTGTCGGGCAGGAGCGACTCCAGGGCGTTGAGGTTGGCCTGGATAAACTCCGGCTTCATGAGCAGGTCTTCCGGCGGGTAGCCGGTGACGGCCAGCTCCGGGAAGACAGCGATCTCCGCGCCGACCTGGCGGGCGCGGGCCAGCCAGGCACGAATCTTCTCGGTGTTGCCATCAATGTCACCGACGGTGGTGTTGATTTGCGCGAGGGCGAGGCGCAGATTGCGGGCGCGCTGGGCGCGGGTCTCAAGCGTGCTGCCGTTCAGCATAGGCGCCATCCTGTAACGGGGGTGCGAAAGCGCGGTCTGCTTCAATTATACACAAGTGGGGGGATGGGGAGAATTGCGGGTCAGAAAGGAGGTGGACATGATTAACAGGATTTACAAGATGATTCGGAGCCTCCGGTTCAGGGAGGGCCAAATCCTGTAAATCCTGTTAATCATGTCAAATGGTCTCGGGTCTAGCGCGAGTTGCCGGTCTGGCCTCGGCCGGTCCGCTCCTGCAACTCGTCAATCTTCTTGGACGCCTCGGCCTTGGTCAGGTTGTCGTCCACCTCCTCGCCGGCCTCGCTGGCGAGCGTGTGGAGGTAGGAACGCTGGGCGCCGGTCATCGGCTCGTCGCCCGTCGTCCACTGGTCGGGGTCCTTCACCGTGTTGTCGCCCCGAAGCGTATCCTGCTGGCGTTCTGCCTGTGCCATGATGATCCCTCACAATCTAGTATGCTATGCTTGACTAAATTCCGTGTGCTCTCTTACAAAGCAGGATGCGTGCCAGGGTCAAACATTTGTTCTAAAGGAGTAGGGGCAGATTGACGTGGCGATGTAACTCTCAAGAGTGTTGTCACGGTTGGGCCCGAAAGCCAGCCTGGACGAAGTGCCTATCGAAGGTTAAGGCCGTGGCGATACGGAACCTTCATAGCTGGTAGAGATAGCGATCATGGTTGATGGACGCATCGTCTACATCTACCGTAACAGGGTGCTGGCCCAGTTCAAAGATGGGGTCATCCAGCATGACGGGGACGACGACAATCACGTTCTCTTCCTGGCGCAGTTCGACCTCGTCAATCCCTTCCAACCATTCCCGAGGAATCAAGACGCCTTGCTCTGTCACTTGCGCCCGCATGCCTACCTCCTAACGCTAGACCGATAAACTCCTACTCGACATATACTTCTGAGGCCCGGCGGTTAGACGCGCTGGGCCTCGAGGACGTTGGGAACCTGGCGCACCTTGTCCAGGATGCGGCTGAATTGGGCGATGCCGCTGACTTCCAGGACGGCAGTAATCTGCGCCGTGCGCCCGCGCCGGTTGGTGTCCGTCCGCACCGAGGTCATGTTGACCTTCTCCTTGGCGACCACGTCGGCAATGTCGCGCACCAGGCCCGGTCGGTCCATCGCCACCACCTGCATAGCAACCTGGATCATCTGGGTGTCGTCGCGCGGCCAGAGCGCGCGCACCAGGCGGTCGGGGTCCATGCGCTGCACCTGGCTGCAATCCGGGCGGTGCAGCGTCACGCCGCGTCCGGCGGTGACAAAGCCGACCACCTCTTCGCCCGGCAGCGGGTTGCAGCAGCGCGCCGCCCGCGTCCAGAGGTTCCCCAGCCCGTCAATCGTCGCGCCCGCCTGCTGAATCTTGGTGGAGGGCGAGGCGGCGGGAAGGACCACCTCTTCTGGCCGCTCCTTCGTCGTCTCGCTCATGCGCGTGGCGATCTGCGCCACAGTCAGCGTGCCGTCGCCGATGGCCGCCAGCAAGTCCTCCAACCGCTCGTACTTGAACTCCTTGGCGATGGACTCGTAGCTGATCTTGTCCAGGCCCAGCCGCTTGAGTTCCTTCTCCAGCATCTCGCGGCCGGCGCGGATATTCTGGTCGCGCTCCAGGCGGCGGAAGTAGTTGCGTATCTTCTCGCGCGCCCGTGCCGACTTGATGTAGCCCAGGTTCTCGTTGAGCCAGTCGCGGCTCGGCCCGCCCTGCTTGGCCGTGCGAATCTCGACCCGGTCGCCGGTGTGGAGTTGGTAGTTCAGGGGAACGAGCTTGCCGTTGACGATGGCGCCCCGGCAGTGGTCGCCGACCTCCGAGTGGATATGGTAGGCGAAGTCAATGGGTGTCGAGCCAATGGGCAACTCGATGATCTTGCCCTTGGGCGTAAAGACGTAGACCTTGTCGCCCAGCACGTCGGACTTGAGCGCGTCCACATACGCCGCCGCGCCCTCGATGTCTTTCCGCCAGTCCAGCAGTTGGCGCAGCCAGGCGATCTTCTGGTCCAGCTTGGGGTCGGCGCGCCCGCCCTCTTTATAACGCCAGTGGGCCGCCACGCCGTACTCCGCCTCTTCGTGCATCTTGAAGGTGCGAATTTGGACCTCAACCGGGCGACCGCCCGGCCCGATGATGGCCGTGTGCAGCGAGCGGTAGTTGTTGCCCTTGGGGCGCGAGATGTAGTCGTCAAACTCGCCCGGAATGGTCGTCCACAAGTTGTGGACGATGCCCAGCACGGTGTAGCACTCGTGCTCCTCGTTGACCAGGACGCGCACGGCGTGCAGATCATAAATCTGCTCCATCGGCACGTCTTTGCGCTGCATCTTGCGGTAGATGCTGTAGATGTGCTTGGGCCGGCCGCTAATCTGGGCGTGAATGCCCTCCTCCGCCAGCCGCTCCGCCAGCGTCTCGATGACGTCGGCTACCCACTTCTCGCGCTCGACACGGCGGACGGCCAGTTGCTCCCGAATCCCATAGTACTTCTTGGAGTCCAGGTAGCGGAAGCTCAGGTCCTCCAGTTCCCACTTGATCTGACCGATGCCGAGCCGGTTCGCCAGGGGCGCGTAGATGTCCATCGTCTCCTTGGCGATGCGGCGCTGGGCCTCGTCCTCCTTGGCCCCGAGCGTGCGCATGTTGTGCAGGCGGTCGGCCAGCTTGATGAGGACGACGCGCACATCCTCCGCCATCGCCAGGAACATCTTGCGCAGGCTCTCGTTCTGGGCGTCGTCGCGGCTCTGGGCGCCAAAGCGCGACAGCTTGGTCACGCCGTCTACCATGTGGGCGATTTCGTCGCCAAATTGAGCCTGGATTTCTTCGAGTTTGAGGGGGGTATCTTCGATGGTATCGTGGAGGAGGCCGGCGGCGACGGTGTCGGGGTCAAGTCCTAAGTCCGCGAGAATATCCGCCGTCGCCAGACAGTGGCTGATGTAGGGCGTGCCATCACGGCGCATCTGGCCGCTGTGCGCCT
This sequence comes from uncultured Anaerolineales bacterium, assembly GCA_964522005.1. Classification (GTDB taxonomy): domain Bacteria; phylum Chloroflexota; class Anaerolineae; order Epilineales; family JAHCIE01; genus JAHCIE01. Next base: position 3,764 of record CAZFUK010000106.1, read on the forward strand.
GAACCGCTACATCATAGGCCCGCCGAATCACCGCGCCGTCGCGGGTCGGCAGGTAACTGTTAACTTTGTCGACAAGTGTTTCGACAGTTACCTTGGTAACTTCCTGCGGCATAAAGCCCCCTTTGTGCCGCAAAAGGCTCGCGGCCGACACCCCTGCGCCAGCAGCACGAACCTTATCCAACAAGTATACACGGTCAGCCCCGCCGGGGCAAGTTGACGCGATGCGTTATCAGTGGTCCTTTGCGACTAAGATACCCAAATTGGGTAATATCTTACTCACTCCCGGCTGAGCGGGAGCGATCGTCCCACAACGGAGCGCCCCACGAGGGGCAGATACAGGCGCAGCGTCTCCCAGGCGACGGGCTGCGGGCGGCCGGCCAGGGCGGCCAGCGCGGCGACCGTGGCGAGGGGGTCGGTCTCCGCGAAGTCGGGCTGCGGGCGGAAGCCCCCGTCGGCGTTCTGCATCGCCAGCAGGAAGCGGTAGGGGTTGTTGGCGGGCAGCGCGCTGGCGTCGAAGCGCGTGGGGTGGCGCGTCCAGGCGGGGCTGGCGGGCCACTCGCGCAGGCTGGCGAGGGCCAGCAGACCGGCGGCCGTGGCGCGGGTCGAACTGGTGTCGAGGCCGGCGTCCAGGCTGAGGCCACCGTCGGGCTGGAGCCGTTGGAGCAGGTAGCCTCGCCCGCGCTGGCGGGCCGGCTCATAGCCGCCAGCCGTGCCCAGCGCCTGAACCGCCAGGGCCGTCGTGACCGTGTCGGGGTCGCTCGTCGGGCGGTCGGACCAGCCGCCACTGGGGGCCTGGAGGCTTACCAGGTGGTCCAAGGCCAGCCGAGGGGGCGTGCGGTGGACGGCCGCCAGGGCCAGCAGCGCCCAGGCCTGGTCAGGCGCCGTCGCGCCATACGCGCCCGTAGCGGGGGTGTAGAAGGCGTCGAGGCGGCGCAGCAGGTCCACGCCGTTGAAGCGGCGCGGGTCTCCGCCCAGCGCCACGACCCCCAGGATCAGCCGTCCCAGGGCTGTCGCTGTCGAGCGCGGGGCGTAGACCGCCAGGAAGTCGAGGATGGCCGCGCGGTGGCCGCCCGCCCAGCCATCGAGGGGTGGGGCCGTGGCGGTCAGGGCGAACAGGGCGTCGAGGGTGAAATCGGCCTCGGCGGCCGTGCCGGCGGGCGCGAAGCCGCCTTCGGTCTGGCGCAGCGTCAGCCAGGCGGCGGCGGAGCGGATCGCCGGGGCGCGGCCAGGGGGGGGCAACGGTCGGCCCAGGAGCGCGGAGACGGCGTAGGCCGTGCTGACCGGGTCCGGATAGGCGAAGTCGGTCCGACCCAGGCCGCCGTTCTGGTCTTGCTGGAAGCGCAGCCAGTCGGTCGGCAGCCGGCCCGAACGCCGCCAGTTGGGGGCGAGGGGGTCCCGACCTGTCATGAGGATGACCTGCACCGCCCGCGAGGTGGACAGCGTATCAGGCGGGCAGCCGCAGCCAGGGGCGCGGGTAAAGCCGGCGCTGGCGTCCTGGGCCAGCGTGAGGACGCCGACGGCGCGAAGGAGCGGGGGGCTATCGGCCGGCCGGCCCGAGGCGATGAGCGCGGCGATGACGAGGGCGGTGGTCTCGACGTCGGGGCGGCCCGTCGGCCCCCAGCCCGCCTCCCCGGTTTCCGCGTCCAGCAGCGTCTGAACCACGACCTCGGGAACGGGTTCGCGCAGGGCGACCAGCGCCATAGCCGCCCAGGCCTGGTCTACCACCGTCGCCGCCCGCCCGCCGTAGCGGTTGCGCGTCGGGTCATACTGGTCCTGCAAGCGGCTGAGCAGGTTGACGCCGCCAAAGGCGCGCGGGTCCTGGCCGCCGGCGACCAGGGCGACAATCAGGCGGCCGGCGTTGGCCGGGCTCGCCTGGGCGAACTCGTCGGCGCGGGGTTGGAGGTAGTCCAGGATGGAGACGCCGAGGCGGTTACGCCACTGACTCACATCCACGTCCGCGTCGCCCAACGCGTGGAGGACGGCGGCGGTCTGGGCCACGTCACCGTAGCCCCCGTCCGGGTTCTGCATGGGCCGCAGCCAGGCCACGGCGCGGCGGGCCGCGTCCTCAGGCGAGAGGGAGACCTGGGCCTGGGCCGACGGCAGCCCCAGGCTGAGCATCAGACAGAGGAGTACTACAGTAAGACATTTACGTATCATCAGGTTCTTAGTCAGAGGAATAGGCTCTGTGGCAGGACTATTAACAACTGGCACCTTGAGCCGTAGGCGAAGGGTCTCGCATTGTGTGAGGCGAGATGCTTACCCCGATTACGGGGCACAGGTCGCTTCGCTCAGCATGACAGTTGTGGCATCTTTGCAACAGATGGTGTTATGTACTGGGGGGAGCGACCAGCTTGTAGCCCACGCCCCACACCGTCTCGATGCTCACGGCGCTCGGCTCCAGCTTGTCGCGCAGGTGGGCCACGTGGACATCCACCGTGCGGGTGTCGCCGTAGAAGTCGTAGCCCCACACGGCGTTGAGCAGTTGCTCGCGGCTGAGAACCAGGCCGGGGTTCTGGACGAGGTAGGCCAGCAGGTCGAACTCCTTAGCGCGCAGGGTAATGGGCTGGCCGTTGACCAGGGCCTCGCGGCGGGCGGCGTCCACTCGCAGGTCGCCCAGGCTCACGACGGTGCTGGGCGTCTTGGCGCCCTCGGCCCGCCGCAGGACGGCCTTGACGCGGGCGACCAGCTCACGCGGGTTAAACGGCTTCGCCATGTAATCGTCGGCCCCCAGTTCCAGGCCGACGATCTTGTCCACGTCGTCGCCGCGCGCCGTGAGCATGATAATCGGGAGACGGCTGAACTGGCGCACCTGTTTGCACACCTCCCAGCAGTCGAGGCCAGGCAGCATAATGTCCAGCACCATCAGGTCGGGCTGGTCCTGGCGCACACGCTCCAGCGCGGCGCGTCCATCGGCGGCCGTCAGCACCTCGTAGCCCTCCGTGCGGAGATAGTGGCGCACCAGCTCAACGATATTCGCCTCGTCGTCCACGATCAGCACTTTCGCCACGGTTGGCCTCCCTGTGTCCTGCCCCATCCCCCGAATTATAGTCGCCCCTCGCTGGCCCGGCAATACGTTGCGTTCCGGGCCGCCTCGCATAGAATTTCCCATGTGACTACCTCGCTGCGCAAAGTGTTGCGTGATCTACTCCATCGCCGCGTCCGCTCGGCCTTGACGGTCCTCGGCTGCGTCGTCGGCGTCGCCGGTCTGGTCGCCATTGTCTCAACCGGCCAGAACATCGTGGCCGCTCAGACAGCGGCCTACGTGGCCGGCTCCCGCGCCGACCTGACCATCTTTAGCTGGAACGTGGACCGAGGCGTGGCGCGCGCCCTCGAAGCCCTACCCAATGTCGCCCACGCCGAGCTACGCTCGACCTTCGCCACCAAGTGGCAGATCGGGCGCGACTGGCAGGACGTCTACCTCATCGGCCTCAACGACTTCAACACGGTCGAGGTCAACCGAGTCCAACGCGCGGCGGGCGCCTTCCCGGTCGGCGACGAGTTGATGCCCGAAGCGGCGGTCCGCCAGTTTACCCGGCTGGACCTCGGCCAGCCCCTGCTGGTCCGCGACCGCGCCGGCCGGGCGCACGCCGTCACGGTCAGCGGCTTCGCCTACAGCCCGGCCGCCATCTCGCCCGCCCTGACCCAGGTCCCCATTGTCTACGCCCCCGCCGAGCGGGTCCGCCGCTGGACAGACACCGTCGGTGACAACGCCGTGATCATCCGCTTCGAGAACTTCGCCCTCAAGGATGAGACGGTCGCGGCGGTCGAGCGGCTGCTCCGCCAGCGCGACCTGCCCATCCTCCAGCGCCAGGTGCGCGACCCGAACAACTTCGTCGGCAAGCGCGAACTGGACGCGCTGGTCCAGACCCTCAGCCTGTTCTCCGCGCTCGGCCTGCTGCTGAGCGGCTTCCTGGCGGCCAATACCCTGGCGGCCATTGCCGCTGAGAGCACGCGCGAGATTGGGGTCATGAAGGCCGTCGGCGCGACGCGGCGGCAGATTCTCCAGATTCACCTGACGGGCGCGCTGGTCTACGGCCTGGTGGGCGCGCTGATCGGGCTGCCCCTCGGCATCGGTGTCGGCGCGTGGCTCTACGCCCGCATCGCCGGGCTGACCAACATCCCGCTAGACTTCCATGTGACCCCGCGCAGCCTCGGCCTGGGCCTGCTCATCGGGCTAGGCGTGCCCCTGGTGGCGGGGCTGCCCGCCGCCCTGGGCGCGGCGAGTGTCACCGTCCAGGCGGCGATGAACGCGCCCGGCGTCACCGCTGAGTTCGGCCAGGCGGCGTGGCAGCGGCTGCTCGCGCGCGTGGCGGGCCTGCCTACGGGCGTTCTCATGGCCGTGCGCAACCTCGGCCGGCGGCTCGGCCGCAACGTGGTCACGCTGCTGATGATCGGGCTGGCCGTCGCCGCCTTCCTCGCCGCCCAGATTACCTCAGGCTCGGTCAACACGGCCATCGGCGACATCTTCCGCGCCTACACCGCCGACGCCTACGTCTCGCTGGCGGAACCCGCCCCACCGACGGTGGCCGGGCTGCTGCGGGCCACGCCGGGCGTGGTTGAGGTCGAAGCCTGGTCGCTGACCAACGGCCTGTTTCGCCAGCGCCAGGTGCGCGTATGGGGCATGCCGCCCGACACGCGGCTCTACACGCCCGACCTCCGCGCCGGGCGCTGGCTGCGCCCCGGCGAACCCGATACCGTCGTCGTGTCCTCGGACGTGGCCGAGGCGCGGGGGGTGGCCGTGGGCGACCAGGCCGACCTGGAAATCGGCGGCCGCGTGCGTCGGCTGACCGTGGTCGGCATCGTGGTGGACAACGCCATTTTCCTGGGCAGCGCCATCGCGGGCAAGGTCTTCGCGCCCCTCGAGACGGTGGACCGCCTGCGCGACCGCGACACGGCTGACTTCTTCGCCCTGCGCCTGGCCGACGCGAGCCGCCCCGCCGTGGACGAGGCCCTGGCCGACCTGGAGACGCGCGCCCGCGCCTTCCGCCCGGCCACCGAGTCGGCCCACGAAGACCTGGCCGCCGCCGAGGGACCGGCCCGCCTGCTGACGCTGGCGCTGGGGGCGATGGCGGTGCTCGTCGGCCTGGTCGGCGCGCTCGGTGTCCTCAATTCATTGACGCTGAACGTGGTCGAAAGGCGACGCGAGATTGGAGTTTTGAGGGTGTTGGGGGCGCGCGACCGCCAGGTTGTCCTGGTCTTCCTGACGGAGGGGCTGGCGTTGGGGCTGGCGGGGTGGCTGGTCGGCGCGGCCCTGGGCTACGCCGTCGGGCAGGTCTTTGTCTGGGCGCTGGGCCGCGCCCTGTTCCCGCTGCCCTTTGTCTTCCCGCCGAGCCTGCTGCTGGCGAGCCTGCTCTTTGCCCTGGTCATCGCGGCTGGGGCGAGCCTGGGACCGGCGCTGGCCGCGGCCCGCCTGCCCGCCGCGACGGCCCTCCGCTACGAGTGAAGGCGGCGGCTGGGGAACAGACCGTCGCGCGGCCTAGACCTGGGCCAGGAGGGCCGCCAGGAGGGCGTCGTCCTGCTCCGGTAGCACGGTGCGCGGGTCGAACAGCAGGCGGTCGGCCTCGATGCGGGCGACGACAGGGGGCGTGCCCGCGCGCAGCCGGGAAGCCATGGCATCGGGGCTGGGCACGCTGAGCGCCAGCGCGACCGAGGGCAGGGTCTCGCCCGGCAGCGACCCGCCGCCGACCGTACTCTGGGCGCTGACGACGTCGGCCGCGACGCCGCGGCCGGCCAGAGCCGCCGCCCACCCCTCGGCCCGCGCCCGCAGGTCTTCCCGCGCCGCGCCGACCATCGCCCAGACCGGAATCTGGTCAATCTCCCTGCGTCGGTAGTGGAGCAGGGTGGCGTGCAGCGCGGCCAGCGTCAGCTTGTCCACCCGCAGGGCGCGGGTCAGTGGGAAGCGCTGCAGCCGCTCCACCAGTTCCCGCCGACCGACAATCAGCCCGGCCTGGGGTCCGCCCAGCAGCTTGTCGCCGCTGAAGGCGACCAGGTCCGCGCCGGCCTGGAGGCTGGCCTGGGGCCTGGGTTCGGGCGCCAGGCCATAGGCTGTCGTATCTAGCAGCGCGCCCGAGCCAATGTCGTCTATCAGCCACAGCCCGCGTTCGTGGGCCAGGGCGGCCAGTTCGTCCCGACTGGGCGCATGGGTAAAGCCGACCACGCGGAAGTTGCTGGCGTGGACGGTCAGGATGGCGGCGGTGTCGGGGGTGATGGCGGCCTCGAAGTCGCGGGCGTAGGTGCGGTTGGTCGTGCCAACCTCGACCAGCCGCGCGCCGCTCTGGCGCAGGACATCGGGGATGCGGAAGCCCCCCCCGATTTCGACCAGTTCCCCCCGCGAGATGAGAACGTCGCGCCCAGCGCACAGGGCCGCCAGGATGAGCGTCACCGCCGCCGCGTTGTTGTTGACAACCAGCCCCGCCTCCGCGCCCGTCAGTTCAGCCAGCAGGGCGGCGGCATGGGCATAGCGCGAGCCGCGCTGACCCTCCGCCAGGTCGTACTCCAGGTTGGAGTAGCCCAGCGCCACGTCCAGGATGGCCTGGCGGGCGGCGTGGCTCAGCGGAGCGCGGCCCAGATTGGTGTGGATGATGACGCCGGTGGCGTTGACCACGGGGATGAGGGTGGGGGCGGTGCGGGCCTTGACCGCTCCTTCAACGGTGTGCAGCAGAGCGGGGTACTCAGGTACAGCACCGCCGGCACGGATGCCCGCCCGCGCCTCGTCCAGCGCGGCGCGCACCGCCTCCGTCACAACGCCCCGTCCATGCGCGGCGACGAGCGCGGCGACGTCCGGCGCCTGGAGGAGCCGGTCCACGCTCGGTAGCTGACGGAGGGCGGTTGCCATCGACTCATTCATAAATGGAATGGGGGTTTACTGACTGAGAATTTGGATAAGGAGGTTCTGGACAAGGGCGTGACAACTACATCACCCTTTACAAATGTGCCCATGCCGCATCTTCTTC
>CAZFUK010000106.1:10816-12156 GCA_964522005.1 uncultured Anaerolineales bacterium
AAGGGCGTGACAACTACATCACCCTTTACAAATGTGCCCATGCCGCATCTTCTTCAGGAGTGTTCCAGTCGCGCGCCAACACTGCTTCAGAAGCAATCATCGTCTGGAGCGCACTGTCATCCCGTTCATCTACAGGCGTAGCCTTCTCTCGTTCTACCAGATACGAGACAAAGTCATACACGACGGCCAGTTTCTCGGCTGGTAATTGCTGTAGACGCTCCTCGATTTGGTCAATCGTAACAGCCTGCATAGGCGCCTCCAGTGTCGTTAGTCCTTGTAGGGGTCGAACTCGTTCTCGCCCGCCATCGCCACGCCGATGGGCGTGAGGGTGTGCAGGATGCGGATGGTGCCCCTGTGTTGGGCCAGCACGTCGGGCAGGCGCTTGTAGCAGTGGGGCGACTCATCCGTGCCCGCCCCCCGTAGCTCGACCCGCTGCTCCTTGAGCCAGGCCAGCATCATGGCCCGTGAAATGGCGCCCGGCTTGAGGACCTCGCCCCGCCGGTTCACCTTGCCGCGCGCCGCCGTGCGGCTCATGACACGGCCCGCGCCGTGGACGGTCGAGTAGAGCGCGCGACGGGACTCCTCCGAGTCCACGCCCTCGATGATGACCGCCTTGTCGCCCATCGAGCCGCCCACGAAGCCCTTCTGGCCGGGAAACGCCGGCGTCGCCCCCTTACGCACCACCCACAGTTCCTTTCCGTCATGAACTTCCAACCAGGAATAGTTGTGGTGGTTATGAACCTCTTCCCGGATGGTGGCGCCGAGCAGCTTCGCCACCTGGCCGCATACCCAGTCGCGCCCCGCGTAGGCGTAGCGCCCGGCCAGCCGCATGCACTCCAGGTAGTCCGTGCCGAGGCTGGTGGCGACGGGCAGGACCAGCGGCTCTACGTCCATGCCGTCCTTCGCGCCGCCCTGCTCCAGGAAGTAGGTCGCCGTCTTGTGGCCCAGGCCGCGTGAGCCAAAGTGGACGCCAATCCAGGTCCGTCCCTGCTCGTCCTCGAACAGGTCCACGTAGTGGTTACCCGACCCGATGGTTCCCAACTGCTGCTGGGCCAGCGTCTTTAGCTCGCGCATGGGCTTGAGCCGCCAGACCGGGTCATCGAACAGTTCGTGGTCCACGCGGACGTTGTTCTTGCGGCCCATGCCGAACGACAGGGTGTTCCAGATGTCGTCCATGATGCGCTTGATGTTGCGCCGCACCTCGGTCACCGGAATATCAGTCAAAACCGCCTTGTTGCCACACCCTATGTCATAGCCAACCCCCGATGGACTGACCTTGTCCTCGTAGGCCACGACGCCCCCGATGGGGACGGCGTAGCCCTTGTGGTGGTCGGCCATCA
>CAZFUK010000107.1:0-12152 GCA_964522005.1 uncultured Anaerolineales bacterium
ATAGTCCCACAACTCGGTCAGGCGGCGGCGAATGGCTTCGCGCGCCGGGCTACGCTCCAGGTAGTCGGCGGTCAGCTTGTTCTGCGCCTCCATCCAGGCGCGCGTGGCTGGGGCGTCGGTGTCTTCCAGCCAACGGTACGGGTCGGCGACAAGGACCCCGTGATAGTCGTCCACCTGGTCGCAGGTGGCGGTCGAGGGATAGGGTAGCTTAGGCATACGGGTTTCTCTCAGTTGGGGATAGCTGGATTGTATATCGAGACAGCGTCGTCCGCCAAAGCGGCGGGGGGCGAGCAAAACAAACGGCCGGCGGGGTTTCCCCTGCCGGCCGTGGCTTCACCAAGTGCGGGCTGCGACGTGCGATGGAGCGACGATGTTGACCAGGATGCGGCGACGATGGCGGCGACGATGTGGCAGCGATGTCAGCAGCGATGCGGCGACGATGTTGGGCAGCGTGAGTGTTCGATGTACGATGATGACGAGCGGCGGTCTAGCACTTGGAGTAACCGCAAGATGAACAGTGGCGGCAGCCCTCCTCAAACACCAGGGTGGCCTGGCCGCACTCCGGGCAAATGTCCCGGTGGACCGATTTGCCGTCCCCGTTGACATAGGCCGCGACCGGCGTCAGGGTGGCGTCGGTGGTCAGGCTCAACTGCTGCGCCTGCTCCGGCTCGGCCCCGACGTGTCGGCTGAGCGCCACGGCGATGGCATCGGGTAGCGAGGCGACGCGGTTCGGCCCAAAGCCGACGGAGTTACTGCCCGCGATACCCCGCAGTTTGTGAACAATCTCCTTCGCCCGCTCGCGCGCCCCCAGGGGAGACGGCGTCTGGAGTTCGAGCGAGCACAGGCGGCCGAGGGCCTCGGACACGGCGGCAATGTCACTGCCGCCCTTGCCGACGTTGATGAACACCTCGTACGGCTCGCCGTCCAGGTCGTTGACCGTGACGTAGGCCGTGCCGATGGGCGTCTCCATGCGATAGGTTCTGCCTGATAGAACGCTTTGGCGCTCTCTTGGTTGCGGCACAACCACGGGTAATGTGGGCGAATTTTGAGATTTCTTCGCCTCCAGCGTCTGCTTGGTCTCCAGGACGACTTCCTCGCGCGAGCCGGTGACGTAGACCGTCAGCCCCTTGCAGCCCAGTTCCCAGGCCAGCATGTAGACTTTCGCTACGTCGTCTACCGTCGCCCCCTCAGGGAAATTGCAGGTTTTGCTTAAACTATTGTCAACAAATGACTGCATGGCGGCCTGCATCCGCACATGCTCTTCCGGCGTGATATCGCTGGCGACGACGAACGTCTCGCGGACCGAGGCCGGCACCTCCGCGATGTCCTGGCAAGTGCCCGTGTTGAGCACCTTGTCATAGACCTTTTGCCGCGCCGCCTCGTCCACGCCAGTCTCCCTAAGCGCCTGCTCAAAGAGCGGGCTGGCGTAGGTCAGGTCAATGTCCGGCCCGCCGTTGGGGTCCTTGACGTGGCGGACATAGGCCAGGGCAAACACCGGCTCGCAGCCGTAGCCCTCGCAGCCCGCGACGGTGGCGATGGTGCCCGTCGGCGCGATGGTCGTCTGGGCCGCATTGCGGATGCCATACGCCTGGATGCCCCGCACAATGGCGTTCCAGTCGAGCGCCGGCCGACCCCAGTCGTGGCTGTACGGCTGGAGGGGCGTCGGCGGCCGCCACTTCAGGTTCTGCGGGTCGTAGATCGAACCCTGGATCGCCGTGAAGGGGCCGCGCTGCTTCGCCAAGTCCACCGATGTCCGCATGCAGTGGTAGCGGACGAACTCCATGATCTGGCCCGCGAAGTCTTCGCCCGCCCGGCTGCCATAGCGCACGCCCAGCGCGTACATCATGTCGCCCAGGCCCATGATGCCCAGGCCGATGCGCCGCGCGCGCAGGGCCGCCTCGCGCAGTTCAGGCACGGCCGGCACGTACTTGTTGGCGCTGACCACGTTGTCCAGGAAGTGTGTCGCTTCCTCGACCGACCGCCGCAGCTTCTCCCAGTCTACCACACGCCGCCCACCCACGTCAAGAAAATGTTGGGCCAGGTTGATGGAGCCGAGGCAGCAGTTCTCGTGAGGCCCCAACCACTGCTCACCGCACGGATTGGTGCTCTCCAAGTCATAGAGGTGGGGGACCGGGTTGGTGCGGTTGGCGGCGTCAATGAACAGGCAGCCCGGCTCACCGTTGCGGTGGGCGTACTTGACAATCTCGTCGAAGATCTCGCGCGCCCGCATCGTCTTCCACACCTTGCCGTCGCGCGGGTTGACCAGGTCGAAGTCGCTGTCGTCCTTGACGGCCTGCATGAAGCTGTCGGTGAGGGCGACGCTGATGTTAAAGTTGGTGATCTGCCCCTCGGTGGCCTTGCTCCGAATGAACTCCATCACGTCCGGATGGTCCACCCGCAGGACGCCCATATTCGCGCCCCGGCGGCTCCCGCCCTGGGCGATCTCCCCAAACGCCTTGTCGTAGACGCGGAGGAAGCCGACCGGCCCCGTCGCCGTACCAGCCGAGGTGGTGACAAAGTCGCCCTTGGGGCGCAGCCGCGAGAACGAGAAGCCGTTGCCGCCGCCCGTCTGCTGGATGAGCGCGGCGTTGCGGAGGGTCTGGAAGATGCCGTTGGCGTCCTTGCCCATGTCGTCGTCAATAGGAAGCACGAAACAAGCCGCAAGCTGACCTAAAGGCGTACCTGCCCCAGTGAAAGTAGGCGAGTTGGGGAAGAAGCGCAGCGAGGTGAGCAGGTCGAAGAACTTCGCTTCCGTCTCGTCCTCCGTCCCATACTCGGCATCCGGCGCGGCTACGGCCCGGCTGATGCGCTCAAACATCTGCTCGACCGTCTCAACCGGCTTGCCGTCTTCGCCTCGGCGCAGGTAGCGCTTGGTCAGGACGAGGCGGGCGTTGGGGGTCAGGTGAATCTGGCGGGCGGGGCGCTCGGCGGGGCGGATCGAGGTAGACAGGGTCTGTAACATAGGGGACGCCTCCACAGACAAGGTTAGAATGATATGACGTCATACCAAAGCGACGGCAAGGAGCAACACAAAACCAGGCGAAGCGCGGGCAGCTTCACAAGGGGGTGAGAGTATAGCCAGGATGGGTGGGTGTGAGACGCGGCGTGGCGGGTGGGGCTAGATGGCGAGCCGCAGCTGGCTGCGCTCCATCTCCTCGCGCTCTTTGCGTTCCTTCAAGCGGCGAATCTCCTCGGCCCACATCTCCACATCACGGAAGTCGCGGTAGACCGAGGCAAAGCGGACATAGGCCACGTCGTCCAGGCGGCGCAGCTTCTCCATGACCAGCTCACCGATGAGGACGGTCGGCACCTCGTTGCGGTTCTGGCGGTACAGCTCGGCCTCGACCTCGCCGACGAGGTTTTCCACCGCGTCTGACGAGACGGGGCGCTTGGTCAGGGCGAGTAGCACGCTGCGGCGCAGCTTATCGCGGTCAAACTCCTCGCGCCGGCCATCGCGCTTGACGACGAGAATGTTGGCGGCGGCCAACCGCTCATAGGTCGTAAATCGCTTCTGGCACACCGAGCATTCGCGGCGACGCCGGATGTCGCTTCCGACCTCGCGGGTATCCACCACCCGGCTATCCGCCCGACAGAAGGGACAACGCATAGGTTCTCCGACCCAATGGAAGATGGTGTCGTGGGTGACGAGAGACGCGTAGAGACAGGTCCACAAGGGCGCAGCGGGGCTACATAAAACAACCCCATATCTTGGGGTGTTACTTATAGTACAAACACTAGATGTTGTAGTGCGGCGCTGGCAGGAAATAGTGTACCACAAAGCCGCCCGAATTTCAAGAGGGTAAGGCTTAAAATCCGCCTTAAAAATGCGTGAAGGTTTCCAGCCAAACTAAACGTTTGCCAAGCCCGGCTGACGACTCGGCCGCGCCGGGCTGCCCGCCGTGAAACCCGTTTAGAGACGTAGGGCGCGTCAGGCAGGCAAGGGAAAAGCGGAGGTCCACCCTACGGGCGGCCTCCGCTCTGAGCGTAGGCGACAGACACAGCCGGCGCAGACGGGTCAAGGCGTAGTGAGTGGCGCGGCGAAGTGGACGACGAGGGTATCGCCCTCGAAGCCGGCGCGCTGGACATCGAGACCGGCCAGCGAGCGGGGCAGAATCAGGTTACGGCGGAAGTTACCGATGTCAATGACCAGCTCATCGCCAAAGCGGCCCAGGTCCACCGCCGAGCGGTCCACCAGGGGCAGGCGCAGGCGTAGATCATAGCCGCCGTTGGATGGCAGGATGGTCTGGGTCTGGCCGTGGTAGAGGACGACTGTCGGGTCTTGCTCGCCGTAGATGGCCCCGGCCATGCGGCGCAGCATGGGCAGCCCCACCATCTCCTGGTCGAACAGCGGCACTTTGTAGATGGGCAGCGGGCTAAACGCCTGGTCCACCAGGGCGCCGTACTTTTCCTGCATGTCCTTCCAGCCCTGGAGGTAGGCGTCGTTGACGGCGGCCGGCAGGATGCGGTTGGAGACGACGGCGTCGGTGGGGAAGCCGTAGAGGCTGAGGTAGGTAAAGGTGCGCTGCGCCTCCTTCACGACCATCTTCTCCGGGTTTAGCACGATGCGCACCGAGGACTTCGCGGGGTCGGCCAGCAGGTCGTGCATGCGGTCGAGTTGGATGAGCAGTTGCTTAATGGACTCGAAAACGGTATCATCCGGGGTGGGAATATCGGTCATGGCGCGGATAATCGGCCCGGCGATCTGGGCCATCTTGCGCTGGAACGGGAAAATCTGGGTCAGATACCAGCGCGCCGCCTCTGGGAACGACAGGAACTTGAGCGTCTCACCCGTGGGGGCGCAGTCCACGATGATGGCGTCGTACTGCCCGCCCTCGTAGAGGTGGGTGATCTGGAGCAGGCTGGCGAGTTCCTCCATGCCGGGCAGGACGCTGGCCTCCTGGGCGACGAGGCTGTCGGCCCCGCGCCAGACGAGCAGGCCCGACAGATAGTTCTGGACCGTACCCCAGTACTCGTCCATCTGGTGCAGGACGTCTACCTCCTGGCCCCACAGGTTGGGGGCGATGGGGGTGGGTGTCGGCCCCAGCGCCACGTCAAACGAGTCGCCCAGCGAGTGGGCCGCGTCGGTGCTGAGCACAATCGTGCGGTAGCCCAGATCGGCGCAGCGCACCGCCGTCGCCGCCGAGACGCTGGTTTTGCCGACGCCGCCTTTGCCCGTATACAGAATAATCCGCGCCATGTCTGCCTCGTAGTTTTGGAATGGATTGGAAGATAATTACCTCAGAAGTATAAGCGGTGGGTGAGGGAGGCGCAAGCCTTATCAAGGAGTAGCGCGATGGCCTGTATTTTCTGCGAGATTGCCGCCGGGCGCGCCTCGGCGGATGTCGTCCTCAAGAACGAGTGGGTAACCGCCTTTCACGACGTCAACCCGACTGCGCCGACGCATATCCTCGTCATCCCCAACGCCCACATCGCCTCGCTGGACGAGCTGACCGACCCCGAACTGGCCGCCCAGCTTTTGCTCGCCTGCCGCCAGGTGGCGCAGGCGACGGGCCTGACCGAGCGCGGCTACCGTGTCCTGACCAACGTCGGGCGGGGCGGCGGGCAGCATGTCTTCCACCTGCACTTCCACGTCATCGGCGGGCGGCGGCTCAGTTGGCCGCCCGGTTGAGAGGCGTCTTGCCAGTAACTTGACGGCTACCGGCCCTGGCCTATAATTCGTCCACTGAGGCGCGGATGCGTCGCGCCTTATTGACCCTCGACCGAGGATGAGTAGAGGCTGGGGCTGTATGGCTGAGACGTTACAGGACCGACTGGCGGCCGACCTGAAGAGCGCGTTGCGCGAGGGCGACGAGGTGCGCAAGACCACGTTGCGGGGCGTGCTGGCCGCCATCAAGAAGCAGGCGGACACCAAGCGCCGCGATGCCCTGCTGGCTGAAGCCCGCCGGCGCGGCGTGGACCTGAACAAAGAGCTTGTCACCGTGGACGACGCGGCCGTCGCGCTCACCGAGCAGGACATCCTGGCGGTGGTTCAGCGCGAGGTCAAGCAGCGCCGCGAGTCCATCGCCGAGTTTACCAAGGGCCAGCGCGCCGACCTGATCCGCAACGAGGAAGCCGAGTTGGCCGTCCTGGAAAGTTACCTGCCGCAGCAGATGAGCCGCGATGAAGTCACGGCGCTGGTGCGGAGCGTCGTTCAGGAAGTCGGCGCGACCGGCCCGGCCCAGACCGGCCAGGTCATGAAGGCGGTCATGGCGCGGGTGCAGGGGCGCGCCGAGGGTCGGCTGGTGAACGAGGTGGTACGCGACCTGTTGAGCGGTAAGTAAGGGCGGCCGTCGGTCGCCCCTCCCTGGAGACCCAAGGATGCGGTTGTACGCGGGGGTGGGCCAATTCATGAAAGCCCTCCCCTTTTTTTTCACCCAGTCTCGCCCGTGGCGCACGGGGAGCGCCGTTCTCCTCGCCCTGGCATTGGCGCTGAGCCTGACCGCCATTCTGGTCATGCCTACATCGCCGCGCGTCCAGTTGAAAGAGGGCGACGTCAGCCCGATGGACGTGCGCGCGCCGCGCAAAATCCAGTACGAGAGCGAGGTGCTGACCCAGCAGGAGCGGGCGGCCGCCGCGCTACGCGTCGCGCCCGTCTACCTGCCGCCGGATGTCCGCATCACGCGGCAGGCGGTGAAACGCGCCGGTGAGGTGTTCGAGACGATTGAGTGGGCACGGGGCAATCGGAGCGCGTCCCTCGACGACAAGCGGGCGATGGCGCGCGGGGTCGCTGAACTGCGCGACATCCCAGCGCCCGTGCTGGACGCCACCCTCCAGGCGACGGACGAGGGCTGGCAGCGCATCAAGGGCGAGACGCTCCGCGTGGTCGAAGCGGCCATGCGGCAGCCCATCCGCGAGGACCAGCTCAACGATGTGCGGCGCTCGCTGCCCAACTACATCAGCCTCAGCCTACCCGACCCCGAAGCGGCGGCGGCGGCCGAGTACGCGGCTCGCTTTGTCCAGGCCAACAGCGTCCTGGACGAGAAGGAGACGCAGGCCCGCCAGCGGGCGGTCGCGGCGGCGGTGGTGCCGACGACGGTCAACATCGAGCGGGGCGAGGTCATCGTGCGGGCGGGCGACGTGGTCCTGCCGCGCCACCTGGAAGCCCTCAAGAAGCTCGACCTGCTGGACTACAGCTTCGACTGGCGGGCAGTGATTGGCACGGGCTTGCTGGTCGGGTTGAGCGTCTTCGCCCTCGGCCTGTACATCGTCTACCGTAACCCCGACTTCTGGATAGACTACCGCCGTGCCCTGCTGCTGACGCTGGTCATCCTGGCCTTTGTCGTCCTCGCCAAGCTCATGGTGCCGGGCCGCACCGTCCTGCCCTACATCTTCCCCGGCGCGGCGGCCGCCATGCTGCTGACTGTCCTCCTGGAGCCGCGCTTCGCCCTGTCCACCACCGTGCTGCTGGCCCTGATGGTCAGCCTGATGGCCGGGCGGTCGCTGGAACTCCTGACCTATATCCTGCTGGGCGGCATCGTCGCCAGCCTGAGCCTGTGGCGTGTCGAGCGCCTGATGGCCTTCGCCTGGGCCGGGCTGTACGTGGTGCTGACCCAGTTGATTACCATCGCCTCGTTCCGCCTCATACGCGGTGAGTACGACATCCAGGGGCTGGGCGAACTGGCCCTGGCGGCCATTGGCGGCGGCGTGCTGTCCATGTCGCTGACGACGGTCGGCTACTACGTCCTGGGGCACATGTTCGACCTGACCACCTCCCTGCGGCTGATGGAGTTGGCGCGGCCTGACCAGCCCCTCTTGCGCGAGTTGCAACTCAAAGCGCCCGGCAGCTTCCACCACAGCCTGGTGGTCAGCAACATGGCCGAGAGCGCGGCCCATGCCGTGGGCGCGGACGCGCTGCTGTGCCGCGTGGGCGCCTATTACCACGACATCGGCAAGCTCCGTCAGCCCCACATGTTCATCGAGAACCAGGTCAATGGGCATAACCCCCACGACGGCCTCGACCCGCAGACGAGCGCCGCGATTATCCTGGCCCACTCCAGCGACGGGCTGGCCCTGGCGCGGCAGGCCAACCTACCCCGCAGCCTGTCCCACCTGATTGCCCAGCACCACGGCACGACGCTGGTGCGGTTCTTCTATGCCAAGGCGCTGGAAACGGCCAACGGGCGGCCGCCCGACGAGGCCCGCTTCCGCTACCCCGGCCCCAAGCCCCAGACGCGCGAGGCTGGCATCCTCATGCTGGCCGACTCGTGCGAGGCGGCGGTGCGCGCCAAGCGGCCGGGCAGCGCGGAGGAAATTGCCCGCGTCATCGCCAAGGTGACGGACGAGAAGCTGCGCGAGGGCCAGTTGGAGGAGTGCCCGTTGACCCTCAGCGAGTTGACGCAGATCCGCGACGCGTTCCTGAGCGTGCTCCAGGGAGTCCACCACCCCCGCGTGGACTACCCCGTCATCGCCGAGGGCATCTTGGAGCGCCAGGCCGAGCCGGTGTCAACGGTCAATTAGCGAGGGTAGGCGATGGACCAATCTGTTGGAGACACGGCCCAAATTGACATTCAGGTGGACGAGGAGTTTGCCGCCGAGGTAGACGTCGCCGGCGTCGAGGCCGCCGCCCGCCGTGCCCTGGCGACCGTCGGCATCGCTGAACCCGTCGAGCTGTCCATCGTGGTCACCGGCGACGAGACGCTGCGCGAGCTAAACCGAGCGTATCGCGGCCAGGACAAGGTCACGGACGTGCTGTCGTTCGGACAGGACGGCGACGACCTGGTCCTGCCGCCCGATATGCCCCGCCTGCTGGGCGATGTGGTCGTCGCCTACCCGCGTGTCGTGGCCCAGGCGGCGCGCGCGGGCTGGAGCACGGCCGACGAACTGGGCTGGCTCATAGTCCACGGCGTGCTGCACTTGCTGGGCTACGACGACGAGACGGACGAGGGCCGCGCCGAGATGTGGACGCTGGGCGAGCAGGCGCTGGGGCGGAGCGCGCCCGTCATTGAGGACGAGGACGCGGCGGATGAAGGATGAGGGCGGGCTATCGCCGCTGGGGCTAACATCATCGGTCCAGCCCCGCAGCACCCTCTGGCGCTCGTTTGGCTGGGCCTTCGAGGGGCTGGCCTATGGCTGGCGCAGCCAGCGCAACCTTAAAATCCACGCAGCCATCTCGGTCGGCATCGTCCTGCTCGGCCTGTGGGCCGGCCTGCCCCTGCGCGACTGGGCGGTCATCGCCCTGACTATTGGCGTCGTGGTGGCGGCGGAACTGATGAATACGGCCCTGGAGGCCGTGGTAGACCTGGCCAGCCCGGACCGCCACCCCCTGGCCAAGGCGGCCAAGGATACGGCGGCAGCGGCTGTGCTGTGCCTGGCGCTGGCGGCGGTCGTGGTCGGCGCCCTGCTGGTCGGGCCGCCCCTCCTGGCGCGGCTCGGCTTTTTCAAATAACCAAACATAAGGAGTACCTATGACAATTCCGGCGCCCATCAATGTTGATACACCGGAAGGCATGCGGTTCGACCTGTCACCCGAACAGGAAATGATTCGCCAGACGGCGCGCGACTTCGCGGAGCGCGAAATCATGCCAGGCGCGCGCGACCGTGACCGCGAGGCGCGCTTCCCCCACGACATTATCGCCAAGCTCGGCAAGCTGGGCTTCCTCGGCCCTACGGTGCCCGAAGAGTACGGCGGGCTGGGCCTCGACTATATCGCCGAGGCCGTCATCTTCGAGGAGATTGGCCGCGCGGACTCCTCCATCCGCACCACGCTCTCGGTCCAGATTTCGCTGACCGAGATGACCATTCTGCACTGGGGCAGCGAGGCGCAGAAGCGCAAGTACCTGCCCCGCCTGGCGAGTGGCGAGTGGCTGGGCTGCTTTGGCCTGACCGAGCCTGAAGTCGGCTCGGATGCCTCCAACCTGTCCACGCGGGCCGTGCGCGACGGCGACCACTGGGTCCTCAACGGCCGCAAGATGTGGATCTCCAACGGTGGCGTCGCCAGGCTGGCGATTGTCTTCGCCCAGACCGACCCGGCGCTCAAGCACAAGGGCATCGCGGCGTTCCTGGTCGAGACGGACACGCCCGGCTTCTCCGCGCCCACTATCCACGGCAAGCTGGGGCTGCGCTCCTCGAACACGGCGGAACTGGTGCTGGAGGATGTTCGGGTGCCGGCCGAGAACATGCTGGGCAACATCGGCCAGGGCTTCCGCATCGCCATGTCCGCCCTGGACGACGGCCGCTTCGGCGTGGCGTCGGGCTGCGTCGGCATCATCCAGGGCTGCGTGGACGCCTCGGTCAAGTACGCCCAGGAGCGCCACGCCTTCGGCCAGCCCATCGCCGGCTTCCAGTTGGTCCAGGAACTCATCGCGGACATGGTCCTCGACCTGGAGGCGGCACGGCTGCTGGTCTACCGCGCGGGCTACCTCAAGAACAAGGGCGTGCCGAACACCCGCGAGACCTCGCTGGCGAAGTGGTATGCCTCTGAGGCGGCGGTCCGCGCGGCTCTCAACGCCATCCAGGTCCACGGCGGCTACGGCTACTCCGACGAGTACCCGGTGGAGCGGTATCTGCGCGACGCCAAGGTAGCGACGCTCTATGAGGGCACGACACAGATTCAGAAGCTCATCATCGGCCGCTTCGCCACGGGCATTGACGCCATCGCCCCCAACTAAACCCGTCTCTTGCTTAACGCCCCCTCGTCCTGGAACGAGGGGGCTTTTGTATGCCCTTCTAATTGCGGTAGTCGTCCGCTTGACGGCACCCTGGCTTCCTACTACACTTGATCCCAGACTCGAGCCGGTAGAGATTAGCTTGCAAGAGAGGGTTGCCATATGGCGGTGCAGATACCTCGACTACGTTTGACGGTTGACCAGTACGAGCGGATCAACGAGGCAGGCATCTGGGGTGAGACGCAGCGCGTCGAACTGATTGATGGGGAGATGATGGAGATGAGTCCCGTTGGTGGCCCCCATGTCTGGTGCGTGAACCGTCTTGGAGTGCTGTTAGCTAAGGCCGACCGGGGGGACTTGATTATCAGTACTCAGAACCCCATCCGCCTCACGAATTATTCTGAGCCTCAGCCGGACGTGGCCTGGGTGCGCTGGCGTGAAGACATTGATTATAGCATCCCTCCACTGGCCCAAGATGTCGCATTGGTGATCGAGGTAGCCGATACGACCCTGGGCTATGATCGAGATGTGAAGATGCCCCTGTACGCGGAAGCGGGGATACCAGAAGCTCTCCTGGTACGTCTCAACGAAAAGCGCATTACCCACTATGTTCAGCCTCAGAACGGAGAATACCTGGTTCAGACTGACTATCATCCCGGGCAAATCATCCATCTACACACGATTCGCGGCGTGACCTTGTTGGTGGATGAAGTTCTCGGCTAAGCGAAGGTGTACATGGACCCAAAGTTCTTGCGGGCGGAAGAGTTGGGCATCCGGCTGGAGATTGTGGGGGGCCTGCCCATTTGGGAAGCGCACCCCGTCTACAAACACCAGAAAGCGGTGGACCGTATCCGCGCGACCATCACCTCAGTCGAAAAGGGTAGCTGTGCGTGTATCCACGCCGCTGACGTGTATGTCAGCTTCCCGGACGGCTCGCTCCGACGGCCCGACATCTCCGTCTTCTGTCGCGAGCCGGATGAGGAGGAAGAGGCCATCACGCTCGTCCCGGAGGCGGTCATCGAGATTGTCAGTCGTGGCTATGAAGCGAAAGACCTGGAACTGGGGCCGCGCTTTTACCTATCGCAGGGCGTCAAGGATGTCGTCGTGTTTGACCCCTACACCCTGCTGGTGCTCCATGTGCGGCGCGATGGCGTCACGCGCCAGGTCTCACCCGTCCAGGTGCGGCTGGAATGCGGCTGCGAGTGTACGGTATGAGAGGAGGCGGCATGGCGGCCCAGGTGACGCGAGTCCGCTTTACGGTGGACCAGTACGAGGACATGGGGCGGGCGGGCATCCTGGCCGAGGATGCCCGCGTCGAACTGGTGGATGGGGAGATTGTCCAGATGAGTCCAATCGGGGCGCGCCACATGGCGTGTGTCAAACGCACGACGGCTTTGTTGTATCGCTTGCTCGGAGAGCGCTATATCATCAGTGTCCAGGACGCCCTACGGTTGAGCCGCTATCAAGAGCCGCAGCCTGACCTGGCGATCCTGAAATGGCGCGACGACTTCTACGCCAAGGCCAAGCCTACCGCCGCCGACGTCCTCC
>CAZFUK010000108.1:0-6003 GCA_964522005.1 uncultured Anaerolineales bacterium
GACAAGGCCAGCTTTGTCCTGGCCTTCGTCAGGGTCGGCCTCGTGCCGGACTCGGGCATGAACTACTTCCTCACCCACCTGGTCGGCTACGCCCGGGCCTTCGAGCTGGCCGCCACGGGCGGGCGGCTGAGCGCGGACGAAGCGCTGCGCCTCGGCGTGGTCAACCGCGTGGTCCCGGTCGAGAGCTTCGCCGACGCGGCCCAGGGGTGGGCGCGGGAACTGGCCCAGTCGGCCACGCGCGCCATCGGCCTGACCAAGCGCGCCATGAACCGCGCCCTGGTCGCCTCGGTGGAGGAGGTCCTGGAGTACGAAGCCATGCTCCAGGAGATCGCGGGCCGCACCGCCGACCACCAGGAGGGCGTCGCGGCGTTCCTGGAGAAGCGGCCGGCCCAGTTCACGGGCAAGTAGCGGCTTCCTGCGCCTTCCCATGTCTTCCCAGGGGTTCCTATGACCTCTTCCTCGCGCGGCTACTGGACAGTCTGGACGGCGACCCTGCTCTTCTTTGTCGCCTTCTACACCCTGCTCGTTCCGCTGCCCCTCTACCTGTCGAAGGTCGGGCTGCCGGACTGGCTGGTCGGCGTCGTCATGGGCGCGTTTGGCGTCGCCTCGCTCGTCGTCCGCCCCCTGGCCGGGCTGCTCTCCGACCGCTGGGACCGGCGCTATATCATGCTCATCGGCGCGGCGTCGCTCTTCGTCGGCGCGGCGGGTGTGAGCCTGACGGCCTTCCCACCCCTGCTGTTCGTCCTGCGCCTGCTCCAGGCGGCGGGCTATGTCGCGTTCACTACGGCCGGCACCGCCCTCGTTTCCGACCTGGCCGCCCCGGCGGAACGCGCCGCCCGCCTGGCCTTCTTTGGCATCGCCGCCAACGTCGCCATGACCACCGTTCCCGCTGTGGTCAGCGCGGTCCTCGACCGCCTGACCATCCCTGGCGCCCTGACCGCCGCAGGCCTGTTGGCCGCGTTCGGCGGGGCGCTTGCCCTGTTCATCCCGTCCGTCCGTGTGCAAGCGGCCGGCCCGCGCCCTGCCTGGACCAGCCTCTTGCGGCCTCCGCCCACTCTGCTCTTGCCCATGGCCGCCTCGTGGCTGCTCGGCCTGGGCTTCGGCGCCTATCTCCAGTTCGTCCCGCTGCTGGCCGAGCGGCGCGGCCTGGGACCGGCCGGCCTGGTCTACTCGGTCTACGGCGTCAGCATCATCCTGACCCGGCTGGCGACGGGCCGCCGCCTGGACCAGGGCGACCGCGCCCCCATCCTGCGCGTCGCCTTCCTGGTCATGGCCGCCGGTCTCGCCATCTTCGCCCTGGCCTACTCGCTGCCGCTGCTGCTCATCGGGGCGGCGTGCGTTGCGGCCGGCGGCGGCATCCTCCACCCGGCCTTCATCGCCATCCACGTCGAGCGGATGACGGAGACCGAGCGCGGGCGGGCCGTCGGGTTCTTCTACCTGGGCTTCGACCTGGGGGTCGGGCTGGGGGCCTGGGTGCTGTCGCCCATCCTGCAGAACTTCGGCCTGACGGGCATGTACCTGTTCGCCGCCGTCGCCACCGCCTGTGGTGTACTGCTCGTGCGGCGCGTTGCCCTGCGGCTTCAGGCGGCCACGGCGGCCGGCTAAAAACAGGCCCACCCGCAGTCATGGGACCTGCGGGTGGGCGAATATCAAAAGACGAAACCTTCAGTTATCCTGGGTGTTTAGCCTGGTCAAACTTTTTAGGAAGATTGTTTGTCTTTATCCAAGACTGGCAGTCTTCTTATCCCCATTCTGGTGTGCGCCACATCAGTGTTTCTCGGCTGGTGTTCCTTCAGCCCTTCACTGTCGCTGACACTCTACTTGCTATTCCCGGACTGAGCAAGTAGCTTGAGGCATCTCGAACTCTTAATGCCGCCCCAGAACGAAGCATGTTTGTTTGACTTCTTTGGCTCTACACTTCAGACCCCTGAAGGCTTCGCACCTTCAATATACCACAGTCCAGCTAAAATTGCGTGGATTTCCCACCACCTGCCGTTAATTTTTCACCACCCTTCTCTATTCTTGTCCTCCCCGCCCATCTGGACTATGATAGCCCCATCTAGCTTTGGGAGCCAACCACATGTCCACCCTTGACCTCACCTGGGTGCGTACCCAGTTCCCCGCCCTCCAGCAGCGCCACAGGGGCCGGGCGCCCATCTTCTTCGACAACCCTGGCGGCACCCAGGTGCCCCAGCGCGTCGCCGACGCCATGCGCGACTATCTGCTCTACGCCAACGCCAACACCCACGGCGCGTTTCGCACCTCGGGTCTGACCGATGCCGTCATCGGCCAGGCGCACCAGGCGGGCGCCGACCTGCTCGGCGCGGCGTCGGCCCAGGAAATCGTCTTCGGCCAGAACATGACAACGCTCACCTTCGCCATGAGCCGCGCCCTGGGCCAGTGGTTCTCGCCCGGCGATGAAATCGTCGTCACCCACCTCGACCACGACGCCAACATCACCCCCTGGACGATGCTGGCGCGCGACAAGGGCCTGACGGTGCGCTGGATTGACCTGTGCGCGGAGGACTGCACGCTGGACCTGACCACGCTAGGCGATACTCTCTCGCCGAGGACCAAGCTCGTCGCCGTCGGCTACGCCTCCAACGCCGTGGGCACCATCAACCCCGTCCAGCGGGTCATCGAGATGGCCCACAGCGTCGGCGCGCTGGTCTACGTGGACGCCGTCCAGTCCGTCCCCCACATCCCCACCGACGTGCGGGCCATCGGGGCCGACTTCCTGGCTTGCTCGGCCTACAAGTTCTTCGGCCCCCACGCTGGCCTGGTCTATGGCCGGCTGGACCTGCTCGACGCCCTGCCGGCCTACAAAGTGCGGCCCGCCGCCAACGAGCCACCCCACAAGTTCGAGACCGGCACCCAGAACCACGAGGGGCAGGCGGGCACGTGGGCCGCCATCGAGTACCTCGCCGCGTTGGCCGACAGCGAGCCGGCGACGTGGGACTTGATGAGCAGCCTGGAGCAGAGGGGGGAGCGGCGCGAGCGGCTGGTGCGCAGCCTAACCGCTCTCCAGAGCTACGAGCGCGAGCTGGGCGCCCGGCTGATTCAGGGGCTACAGGCCATCCCCGGCGTGCGCATCTATGGCCTGACCGACCCGGCCCGCCTGGACGAGCGGGTGCCGACGGTGTCGTTCACCCTGGAGGGACGCTCGCCGCTGCAACTGGCCGAGGCCCTGGCCGAGCGCGAGATTTATGTCTGGAACGGGAACTTCTACGCGCTGTCCGTGACGAGCCGCCTGAACCTGGAGCCGAACGGCCTGCTGCGGGTAGGGCTGGCCCACTACAACACGGCCGACGAGGTGGACACCTTCCTGAACGCCGTGGACGAAATCCGCGCCCGGCGCTAGCGCGTCGTCGGGATAGTGGGAGTGGCGGCCGGGACTGGCGGTAGGGGGTGAGCGATGGCCGAGCTAGAGGGCGCCTCAGAGTTAACCCGCGAGGTCAAAAGCCAGCTGGATGGGATGATCGTCGGCATCGAGTTGACGCTCATCAGCATCGTCCAGGGTCTGGCGCTCAGTGTGCTGGCGAGCAGCGCCGTGCAACCCCTGATTCAGTTGCAGGTGGAATACTGGCCCTATATCATTGTCGGCGTGCTGGCGATTCTCATCTTCTGGTCCCGCTCGCTCATCCACACCCTGTCGTTCATCGGCTGGCCGCTGGAGTTCGGCCACAACTTCATCTACTTTGTCTCGACCCTCATCGAAGTGACGTTCCTGACCCAGATCGTCAACCCGCCCGCCTGGTTCGCCCTCCAGAGCGTCTACTTTGTCATCGCCTGGTTCCTGTATCTGTACGACCTGCGCATCGTCTACAAGCACCACCACGACTTCCAGACGCCGAGTGAGCACAAGCTCTACACGGACATCGTGGCCGACCAACTGCTCAACGTGCGCTTCCTGATGCCGGCCGGTGTGTTCTACAACCTGCTGGCCTGGTGGCTCGTTCAGCAGCGGCCCGACCTGTTTATCGAGCAGCGTTGGCACGTGGGCCTGTCGCTCGTCTCGGTCGTCGTCGGTGTCGTCTATCTCTGGGATGGGATCATCATCCTCAAGCGCCGCCAGCACTGGATCGTCGCGCGCTACATCCAGGAGCGCCGCGAGGCGCTGGACGCGGAGGAGTAAACCCGGCCCGTAGGAGACCCCCTCATGGCTACCATCTGGATTGAACGCGGCCTGTACCCCGACGCCGTCGCCCTGGCGGCTGAGCATACCGTGCGCTCGCCCGCGCCTGAAATCGGCCAGCCGGGCGCCGACCTGAGCGGCGTCCACGCCGTCATCGTCTCCAACCTTCCGCCCATCGACGCCGAGTTCCTGTCGCGCGCCCCCGACCTGCGCGTCGTCGCCCGCCCCGGCATCGGCATTGACAACGTCGTCGTCGAGGACTGCACCGCCGCGCGGGTCCTGATCGTCCACACCCCCGAAGCGCCCACCGAGTCCACCGCCGAGCACGCCGTCGCCCTCATCTTCGCCACGGCGCGGCGCCTCAAGATCGCCGACCAGGCGTTACGCGGCGAGGGCTGGGGCACGGACCGCACGCCCATGCGGGGGATTGAGTTGCGCGGCAAAACACTGGGGCTGGTGGGCCTGGGGCGCATCGGCGGGCGCGTCGCCCACATCATGGGCGCGGGCGTCGGCATGCGCGTCGTCGCCTTTGACCCCTATACCACGGCCGAGCGGGCGGCCGCCCTGGGCGTCGAGCTCCTGCCCAGCCTGGCCGACGTCATGCGCCAGGCCGATGTTGTTTCGGTTCACTGCCCGCTGCTGCCCTCGACGCGCGGCCTCGTCAGCCGCGAGATGCTGGCCCTGCTCCGTCCCGGCGCGATCCTGGTCAACGCGGCGCGCGGCCCCATTGTGGACGAAGCCGCCCTGATTGACGCCCTGCGCAGCGGCCACCTGGCCAGCGCGGGCCTCGATGTGTTCGACCCGGAGCCGGCCCTGCCCGGCAACCCGCTGTTCGACATGCCCCAGGTGGTGGTGACGCCGCACATCGCCTCGTTCACGCCGGACGCCGTGCGCCTGATGGGCGTCGGCATCATGGAGGAAGTGCTGGCCGTCCTGGCCGGCCGGCGGCCGCGCTGGCTGGTCAACGCGGAGGTCTGGCCGGGACGCGGGCTGCCCGTCTAGGGCCAGGACGTCTCCGTCTACAATCTATAATTCTGCACTCCGAATCGAGGTGAGACCATGACCCGTCTTTCCCTCAACCCCCTCCGCCGTCTGCTCGTCCTCGCCTGGCTGGGCCTCCTGCTCGTCTGGCCCAGGCAGTCGGCTGACGCCGCTCGCCCGCCCGACGACTCGCCGCGCCCGGTCGCCTGGGCGGTCGCCGACCAGCGCGTCCTCATCCTCATGTATCACTACGTTCGGACCGGGGTTCCCGCCAGCGACCGGCTAGGCCAGGGGCTGTCGGTCGCGCCGGCCGACCTGGACGCCCAGCTTCGCGCCCTGGTCCAGCGCGGCTACGTGGGCGTGACCCTCGACGACCTGGTGGCGGCCCAACAGGGCGAGGCCGTCCTGCCGCCCCGCGCCGTCGCCCTGACCTTTGACGACGGCTACGCCGACTTCTACACCGCCGCCTGGCCCATCCTGCGCGGCTATGGGCTGAGCGCGACCGCCTACGTGATTAGCGGCAAGCTCGGTCAGCCCGGCTACCTGACCTGCAACCAACTGCGCGAGCTAGCCGACGCAGGCGTGACCATCGCCGCCCACTCCGTCACCCACCCCCGCCTGACCGTCCTGTCCGACGCCGCCCTGGCCCGCGAGATGCGCGAGTCGCGGCGGCAGTTGGAGGACTGCGTAGGCCGGCCCGTGCGCCACTTCGCCTACCCCTCCGGCGTCTATGACGCCCGCGTGCGCCAGGCCGCCGCCGACGCCGGTTACCTGACCGCCACGACGACGCGCTACGGCGTGGCTTACCTCGGCCTCGACCCGCTGACCCTGCCCCGCCTGCGCGTGTTCGGCGGCATCAGCCTGCCCCAGTTCATCGGCCTCGTCGC
>CAZFUK010000108.1:6103-12056 GCA_964522005.1 uncultured Anaerolineales bacterium
GTCAGAACGGCGGCGACCGCCACACTGGCCCCCAGCCCCGCCCCCTGCCAGAGCAGCGGCCCCAGCAGCGCGCCGAGGACGCGGCCCGTCTGCGACGCCGTGCTGTTGATGGACAGCGTCGTGGCGCGGGCCTGCGGCGCCAGTTCGCTCACCAGCGGGATGCACGAGATGTAGGCGAACTCGAACAGGAACAGCAGCACGGCCAGGGCAACGACCGCCCCGGCCAACCCCAGCCCGCCCAGCAGCGGCAGCAGGGGGAAGGCGGCGGCCAGCGCCAGCAGCCCGCCCAGGATGCCCCGCTTCTTGCCCACCCGGTCCAGAATCGCGCTGGACAGCCCCTCGCCCCCCAGTTCCGCCAGGCCCGTCGTGATGGCGACCGACCCCAGCGCTGCCGCCCCCAGCCCGAACTCGCGCTCCAGCCACGCGCCGCTGGCGACGATGAATACCGTATCGTTGGCGACGACCAGACAGAACGTCGTCAACCACATCCACCGCACGCTCGGCTGACGCAGGGCCAGCCCGAAGCCGCTCCACCAGCGCCGGCCATAGGGCGGGTGCGGGCGAACGTCGGCGGCCGGAAAGCCCCACAGCGCGACGAGCAGGCTGACCCCGCCGAGGACGGCCAGCCCCCAGTAGGGCGCCTGCCAGCCGTAGCGGGCGATGGCCCAGCCGGCGGCGGGCGCGCCGATGAGGCTGGCCGTGGCCCACGGTATCTCAAACAGCCCGTTGACCCTACCCCGCAGCGCGTAGGGGACCCGGTCGCTGATATAGGCCACTGTCGTCGGGTCCAGGACGATTTTCGCCAGGCCCATCGCCAGGAAGCCGACGGCGAACACGGCGTAGACCGAGACCAGGGCGGCGACCAGCGCGCCGGCGGTGAACAGGCCGACCGCGAACAGGATGAGGGTGCGCCGGCGCAGCCGGTCGGCTAGCGGCCCAACCAGCAGGCTGGCGAAGCCCAGGCTGGCCCGCAGGGCGACCAGGGAGGCGGCGACTTCGAGGGGCACGCCCAGCCCCCGCGCGAGGATGGGCAGGAAGGGGTAGACCAGGCGGTAGGCGGTGTTGAGGGTGGCGCGGGCCAGCAGGCTGGCGAGGATAGGCCGAACGAGGGACGACTCAGAGGGCGGCATGGGTAGCTCGTGGGTGGGTGGGTGATGGATGAGTGGGCGGCGATTTGACCTCCCGGTGGACTACACCCAGCCTCCACCACCGCCCTCCCTGTCGCCCGAGGAGAGCGCCTGGGTACATGAGCTGCTGCGACAGGCAGGACCCAGTGCCAGTGGATTATGAGTATAGAGATAGGTCCTTAACGCGCTCAAAGTGAGCGCGGTTGCGAGTCAGAAGCGTCAAATCGTGGTTCAAGGCGGTAGAGGCAATGAGAAGGTCAGCATCCGGTATGATTCTACCTTGTCTACGCAACTCACCCCGTAGACGAGCAAACTGGCGCATAGTGGGCCGTGTCAGTGGTAGAACGCTTACCCCCGCAGAAACTGACGAAAGGCTTTCTCCGCCTGCTGTGGCTGGCGACCGTAGTAGACGCCCTCGTAGATTTCACCATAGGTGATAACGCTGATAGCTAGACCTTGCTCTCGCAGTTGTGTCAGCGTGGTGACGGTCGCTGGCTGACCGTGCAGCCAATCGGCTACCCAATCTGTATCAATCAAGTACTTCATAGGTCAACCGGTGGCCGTGAGGATAGACGACGGCTCTCAGCGTTCATCTGTTTGAAAGCTTCTGTATCTACCAGTCCTGCCCAGCTGCCGGCGGAGGCCATGAAGGCGTCGTCATCGGCTTTGGTGTCCCGCCTTCTCCGCTGGCGGCGTCCAAGAGGTTTGATGACCGCTCGTTCGCCTCGAGCAGTCTCGACCACAACGGCGACCTGGTCATGAACAACATGCTCTAGAATACTTTCCAAATCCGCTGCCAGTTGTTCGACAGGAATGGGTTTAAGCAAGGTCGTCATTGAAACTTTCTCCATCGCGTCCAATGTTTGTGTACTGTGCGGCGGTGGTCGTCAGGGCGACGACCAGCCAGAACAGCGTCACCGAGGCCGGGAACTTGATATTGGCGAAGTAGTGGTCGAACACCCCGGCCACCAGGACGCCCGCCAGCGCCGCCGCCCCGCCCAGCACAACCGGCTCCAACTCCGCGTCCGCGTCCCCCCACCCCTGGCGGGCGACAACAAAGAACCGCCCCATCACCACCAGGAACAGCGACAACCCAAGCAGGCCGATGTTCTCGGCCATGAGCAGGTACAGGCTCGACACGCCGATGTAGAGGTCAATGTCCGGCGTGGCGCCGTAGCCAACGCCCAGCCACGGGTGGCGGCTGATGAGGATGAGGGCATCCTTGTACTCGCCAAAGCGCATCTGGGTCGAAAGGTCCTGGCCGCGCACGCCCGCGAAGAAGCTCGCCACGTAGTCCTGGGTCCAGGGCAGCACCAGTATCAGCGCCACGGCCACCAGCAGCCAGACCAGCAGACGGCGGTAGCGCAGCAGGGCGATGAAGCCCGCTGCCGCCAGCAGCCCGAGCATCGAGCCGCGCGAGCGGGTGGCGAAGACGGCCAGGCCCATGACGCCGACGAGGAGCCAGGCCAGGCGGTGGGGAATCAGCGGGCGGCGGGCGAACAGGTGGGGGATGGTCAGCGCCGTCACGACGATGAGCAGCCCGCCGAAGGCGTTGGGGTCAATCGAGGTGCCGGTGGCGCGCTGGGCCAGGGCCGGGTCGTCGTTGATATAGCGTAGCACGCCCGGCCCGGCCGGGTAGTCGAAGACGCGCAGGCTGGACAGGAGGCGCACGGCCAGGGCATCCGGGACGATGTATAGCGCGACGCCGAGGCCGGCGGCCAGTCCGCCACACAGGATGAGGACGCGGGCGGCCTGGAGGACCTGCGGGCGATGGCGCAGGATGTTGGGCAGCAGCCAGACGAGGCTGACGGCCAGGAGGAACTCGACGAAGCGGCGCGTCAGGTCGCGGCTAGGGGCGGCGTTGGCCGTACCCAGGACAAAGCCAAACACGGCCACACCGCCATAGAGCAGCGTCGGCAGCCAGAGGGCGGAGCCGCGCCAGCCCTCGATCTGGCGCCCGACCAGGAGCATGGCCCAGGCGGCCAGCATCGCCAGGAAGGCCAGGTTGAGGAAGGTGGGGTTGAAGCCGATGCCGAGCCGCACCGCGCCGAAGGGTAGCAGGGTCAGGACGCCGATGAGCGCCCACACGCTCCACTGGAGGTGCTGGAGTAGCGTCACGCCCACGGCCAGGCCGACGACGCCGGCGATGACAATGACGGGGTTGACCCAGGCGACGGCCGCCCCGGCGGCGACGCCCAGGAGGACACACACAAGGACGATTAGAAGATTGGAGGATTGAGGACGTTGATGGAGGTAATCATCAATCCTTAATCCTCTATCTTGAATAGCGCCCACCTTAGCTCCGGTAGACCATGAACACGCCGGCGATGATGGTCAGCACGCCCGCGACACGCCACGTCGTAATGGGTTCGGAGAAGAAGATGGCCGACAGGACGACGACGACGACATAGCTTATGCTGAGCATGGGGTAGGCCCAACTCAGGTGGGAGCGGGAGATCACCGAGAGCCAGAACAGCGAGCCGCCGAAGATGAGGATGAAGCCGCCCAGGACGGCGGGGTTGGTGAAGGCGCGCACGAGCTGCGGGATGGCATGCCAGCCGGTGAACTCCAGCGAGCCGACCTGGTTCATGCCGGCTTTGAGCAGCATCTCACCGACGACCGAGAAAGAGATCGCAATCAACAGGGCGATAAACGGGGGCATCCAGTACTCCAGGGAATCGTTCAGCGCGTCAGCACGCCATCATACAGGTGGATGGCCTGCGCGGTCGACACCACTTCGTCATCCGTCAGTTCGGGGTACATGGGCAGCGACAGCACTTCCCGCGCCGCCGCTTCCGCCTGGGGTAGCGCGCCCGGTCCGAGGCCCAGGCTGTGGTAGGCGCCCTGGAGGTGGGTGGGGGTAGGGTAGTGAACCAGGGTGCCGACGCCCTGCGCCGCCAGGTGGGCCATCAGGGCGTCGCGCTCCGGCGTGCGCACCACGTAGAGGTGGTAGACCGGCTCGACGTCGGGCGCCACCCAGGGCGTCTCGACCGGCCCGCCCGCCAGCAGCGCGTCGTAGCGGCCCGCGATCTCGCGCCGCCGGGCGTTGTCCGCGTCCAGGTGGGCCAGCTTGACCGAGAGGATGGCCGCCTGGATTTCGTCCAGCCGGCTGTTCAGCCCGACCATCTCATGGGCATAGCGCGAGCGCTGGCCGCCATTGCGCAGCATCCGCACCCGCTCGGCCACGGCGGGTGACGAGGTGACGACCATGCCGCCATCGCCATACGCGCCCAGGTTCTTGGTCGGGTAGAAGCTAAAAGCAGCCACATCGCACAGGCTGCCGACGCGCTGGCCGCGATAGCGCGCGCCGTGGGCCTGGGCGCAGTCCTCGACCACGAACAGTTCATACTCCTCCGCGATCTCAAGCAGCGCGCCCATGTCCGCCGGCTGCCCGTACAGGTGCACCGGCATGACCGCCCGCGTGCGCGGCGTGATGGCCGCCTCGACCTGGTTGGGGTCCAGGTTGTAGGTCAGCGGGTCAATATCCACGAAGACGGGCGTCGCGCCAGCGGCCGTGATGGCGAAGACGCCGAACGCTGCCGTGAGGGGCGTGGTGATGACCTCGTCGCCCGGCCCGATGCCCAGCGCCCGAAAGGCTAGTTCAATGGCATCCGTGCCCGAGTTGCAGCCGATGGCGTAGGGCACGCCGATATAGGCGGCGAACTCCGCCTCGAACTTCTCCAACTCCGGTCCCAGGATAAACCAGCCGCGCTTCAGGACGCGGGCGATGGCCGCGTCAATCTCAGGCTGGAGGCGAGCCACTTGCCGCTCGAACATATTAAAAGCGATCTTCATGCTGCCATACTTTCGTGATAGGCCGAACTATTGACCCGACGCATCCTGCGCCACCTCCGCGGGTCGCACGCCCTCCTTGCGCCAGACGAGCTTGATCCACAGCCGCGTGATATCACGGACGACGCGGAGCAGGCGCTTCCAGTTAA
This sequence comes from uncultured Anaerolineales bacterium, assembly GCA_964522005.1. Taxonomy (GTDB): domain Bacteria; phylum Chloroflexota; class Anaerolineae; order Epilineales; family JAHCIE01; genus JAHCIE01. Next base: position 11,172 of record CAZFUK010000108.1, read on the forward strand.
AGAACTGGGAGATGCCGTAGGCGCGGTGGTAGTGGTGGACGGGCACTTCCTCAAACACAAACCCCGCGTCGCTGAACTTCTTGACCATCTCCAGCGGCAGCGTCCCGTCCGGCGACTCCAGCGTCACCGCCTCGAAGCACTGACGGCGGATGAGGCGGAAGTCGCAGTCCACGTCACGGATGGGGAAGCCGAAGGCGAGCTTCATCAGGTGGTGGTAGAGGCGGCCAATGAGGATGCGATGGACCGGGTCGTTGCGGCTGATCTTGTAGCCATTGACGATGTCCACGCCCGGCCGCATGCGCTCGGTCAGTTTCGGCAGTTCGCGCACATCGTACTGGGCGTCGCCGTCGGTGTAAAAGACGAGGTCTTTGGTGGCGTGGGCGAACAGGAAGCGCAGGTTCCCGCCGTAGCCCTTGTTCTGGGGGTGGTGGAAGACGCGAAGCTGGGGGATGAGGGGCTTGAGTTCTTCGAGCGCCTGGGCTGTGTAGTCCCAACTGCCATCATTGCCCACCAGAATCTCAAACTCGTCGGTGACGTCACGCAGCGTCGCGGCGGCCATGATCACCATGCTGGAGATCGTGCCGCCGTCGTTGTAGGCGGGAAAACAGGCGGATATACTGGGTCGCGGCATAGGCGGCTCCTCGGGCAGAGTGGGCCGAATCTTACCACGTTCCGCGCCGCGCGGCAAACTTCTTTCTAAGGTCTTTCTTAGGCAGGGTAGCTATCCAACCTAACCCCCCAGCCCGCCTTCGCGGTGCTCAGGACAGGCTCTTCCCAATAAAGGAAGGGGGAGTTGTAGGGGCGAGGTGCCCTCGCCCGCATCCCCCCTCCCTTGCCACGACGCGCAGCTAGTCCTTTAGGAGGGGAGGGGACGGGGGAGGGGTT
>CAZFUK010000109.1:0-312 GCA_964522005.1 uncultured Anaerolineales bacterium
TCTTCTTGAACCGTTCCTGGACAGAGGCGAAGTACTCGGTGCGGTGGATGACCGTCAGCTTGCCCGCCGCGCCCTTGGGTAGGGCCGCCTCGGTTGGCTTGGCGGCGGCCGCGGCCGGCGTGGGGGCCGCCGTCGCTTGAGCCGCGCTCGGGGCCTGGGTGGGGGCGGCCGGCTGGGGCGCCGTGGTAGGCGCCGCCGGCGCCGAGGCCGTGCCGCCGCAGGCCGCGAGGAGCGCGGCGCCCGTACTCAACACACCGGCGGCCAGGAACTCGCGCCTGGTCAGCCTCCTCCGCGAAGCATCACGCGCCATGG
>CAZFUK010000109.1:322-6179 GCA_964522005.1 uncultured Anaerolineales bacterium
CTCTTTTTCCTCGGTCAAGCATGACAGGGCTGAGCGGGATGGATGGAGCGCGAATTATAGAGGGCAATCTCAAAACGCGCAAGTCCTCAAACAGGATGTCATTGATACATAGAATGTCATTGACGGCGTCGGCCTTAAGGGGCGGATTGACCTTGTCTGGAGCTGTGGTATAATCTGGCAGCTTTGACGTCGCCTCTCCACCCCGGGGAGGCAGGCCTACGCCAGGAGGCTCCCATGCCCCGCCCGAACGAAGACCATCTCGACATCAGCCTGCCCGCCCCCGCCATCGCGCGGGACCTGCCCTTCAGCGGCCCTCCCTTTACCCGGCCCGACGCGGCGACGATTGAGGGGCTGCGGAGCGTGACCAGCGCCACCGCGAGCGCCCTGCTGCACAAGATGGGCGTCCGTCAGACCTTTATTCAAGGCCCACTGCCACGCCGGCCAGGGGCCAGAGTGGTCGGTCCTGTGGTGACGCTCCAGTTCATGCCCCAGCGCGAGGATGTGGCGTCCGGGATGGGCCAGGAGCACGTCGAGAGTGTCAGCGCGCTGTGGGCCGTGTTCGAGACGGTGCAGCCAGGCGACGTGCTGTGCGTGCAGGCGTGGGGCGACATGTACACGGGCTGCATGGGTGAGATGCTGATTACCTATTTCAAGGGGCGGGGCGGCGTGGGGATTGTCGTGGACGGCTGCATCCGCGACTGGCCTCACGTGCAGACCATTGGCGTCCCGCTGTGGACGCGCGGCTTTACGCCCAACTACGCCTCCCAGGCGACGCTGGTCCCGTGGGCTTTTAACGTGCCGGTCGCGCTGAGCCGGGTGCTGGTGCTGCCGGGCGACATCATTATTGCCGACGACGATGGGGCGGTGCTGGTGCCGCAGGCGATGGCGCCGCTGCTCGCCCAACACGGCGGCGAGCACGAGGGCTGGGAGGTCTTTAGCCGCATCAAGCTAGCCGAGGGCGGCAGCCTCAAGAAATACTATCCGCTGAGCGAGGAAGGCTGGGCCGAGTACGAACAGTGGCGCAAGACGCAGGCGTAACAACACACAGGCGTAATTGATATATGCATCGAACTCGGATGGCAGCATTCTCGTATCTCTTAGTTCGGTTGACTTCTCTCATGTGAAAGAGTAGACTCCCTCCTACCGTGAATGATTTCCAGGTCATAACTCCAATCACGGACATCGAAACCATTGCTGTGGGGCCTGCCATTCGGGAACTGCCCATCTTGCAAGCGCGATATGGCAGAGGACGTTGGCGGAAGCTCAAAGGCGTGACCACCGTTCGGTTAGTGGATGGGACGATCCGGCTGGCTGAAGTTCACTGGTACGAAGCGCACGGTATTGGCCGACGGCGCATGAAGATCAAACGCTATCTGGATTAAGATTATGGAACACACAGCAGTGCGACCGCGATTTGTGGTATGCATCAACGATGGCGGATATGAGGACGATCTCAAGGTACGAATGGTGTATCAAGTTCTACCTGATGAATCGGCCGCGCGCAGCCATTACCTGCGCATCGTGGACGAGACAGGTGAAGATTACTTGTATCCAGCGTCGTACTTTGTACCAATTGAGGTACCGGAGGAAGCAGAGCAGGTCTTGCTTCCCACCGCCTAGCAGGGTATTGCCATGAAAATAACCTCGGTCAAGACAGCGGCGAGTGTGGGGCATGGGATGCACCTGTGGGTGCGCGTCGAGACGGACGCTGGGGTGACGGGGCTGGGGGAGTGTGTCCACGGCGGCCGCCAGGCCATCGCCATTATCCAGGACCTCGCCCCCAAGCTCGTCGGCCGCGACCCCTTCGCCATTGACGCCCTGTTCGAGGAACTGCGCCGCGCCCACGTCTTCGACGGCGGCTTCGCCGGCGCGCTCATCACGGCGCTGACGGGTATCGAGATCGCCCTGTGGGACCTGAAGGGCAAGGCGCTGGGGGCGCCGGTCTACGAGTTGCTGGGCGGCAAGTTCCGCGACCGGATCCGCGTCTACGCCGACTGCCAGGTCGAGCCGGGCATGGACGACGACGCGATTCAGCGCGTCGTGGACGATGTCCTGCGGCGGGGCTTCACCGCCCTCAAGATTGACCTGGACATTGGCGCCTACACGGGCGGGCGCCAGGATGACCGCGAACTCCTGCGCGACCGCTTCAACTACACCGCCAGCGAGTGGGAGCACGACCGCATGGTCGAAACCGTGGACCGCGTCACACGCGCGGCGGGCAAGGGCGTGGCGGTCGCCGCCGATGTCCATACCCGCCTCGACGTACCGAGCGCCATTCGCCTGGCGAAAGACCTGGAGCCGTATCACCTGCTCTGGCTGGAGGAGCCGGTCCCCCCAGAGAACACCGCCGCCATGCGCGAGGTCAAGCGGGCGACGACCACCCCTCTGTGCGCCGGCGAGAACCTGTACCTGCGCCACGGCTTCCGCGAGTTGATTATGACCCAGGCGGTGGACATCATCATGCCCGACATCCCCAAGTGTGGCGGGCTGTCCGAGTGCCGCAAGATCGCCAACCTGGCCGAGCTGTACTCCATCCCCTTCGCGCCACACAACGTCGCCTCGCCCATCGGCACGCTGGCCTCGGCCCACGTCTGCGCCAGCATCCCCAACTTCCTCGTGCTCGAATTCCACTGGCTCCACCGCGACTACTGGACGACGATTACCACGGCCAAAGAGGACATCATCCAGGACGGCTACATCCACCTGAGCGACCGGCCGGGCATTGGGCTGGACCTGGACGAGGCCGTGGCGCGGCAGTACCAGTACCCTGGCACGACGTGGTTCGAGGGCTAAGGCCCCAGGAGGCTGCCATGCGTATCACCCAACTCCGCCTGACTCCAGTCGCCGTGGCCGACCCGCCGCTCCGCAACTCGTGGGGCGTCCACGCGCCGTATGCCTTGCGCGTCATTGTGGAGCTAGAGACCGATACCGGCGTCGTCGGGCTGTCGGAGGGGCCGGGGGGGGCGGCATTTCTGGGGGAGTTGACCTCGGCGGGGGAGACGATTCGCGGCGAGAACCCGTGGCACCTGGAGCGCATTCGGCTCAAGCTGCGCGACAGGTCGCGGGCCTACTCGACGCTGGAAGTCGCATGTCTGGACGCCTGCGCCCGCGCCCTCGGCCAGCCGCTCTACGACCTGCTGGGCGGGCTGGTGCGGCCCCGCGTGCCGTTCTCCAGCTATCTGTTCTACAAGTACCAGGGAGAGAATGACCCGTGGGGCGAGGTGGGCACACCGGAGCAAATGGTCGGGCTGGCGCGGCAGTTCCGTGAGCAGTTCGGCTTCACGTCCATCAAGGTCAAAGGCGGGGTGCTGCCCCCCGACGCCGAGATTGAGACGATGCGCCTGCTACGCCAGGCGTTCCCCACCGACAAGCTGCGCATTGACCCCAACGCCGTCTGGTCGGTCGAGACGAGCCTGCGCGTCGCCCATGCCCTGGCCGACTGCGACCTGGAGTACCTGGAAGACCCCACCTGGGGGATGAGCGGGATGGCCGCCGTCGCGCGGCACACCGCCATTCCCCTGAGCACCAACATGGTGGTGACCAACTTCGATGAGATTCCCGTCGCGGTCGAGATGCGGGCGGCGCAGGTGATTCTGTGCGACCACCATTACTGGGGCGGTCTGACAGGGTGCAAGCGGCTGGCCGCCGTGTGCGAGAGCTTCGGGCTGGGCCTGTCCATGCATAGCAACAACCACCTGGGCATCAGTCTGGCCGCCATGACCCACCTGGCCGCCTCGACGCCGCTGCTCATCTATGCCTGCGATACCCATTACCCCTGGCAGGCGGAAGATGTCATCGCCGGCGGGAAGCTCCAGTTCAAGGATGGGACCCTCGAACCGCCGGCCGGCCCCGGCCTCGGCGTGACCCTCGACCGCGACCGCCTGGCCGCGCTCCACGAGAACTACCAACGCGGCGCGTGGCGGGGTCGGGACGATACGGCGGAGATGGTGCGCCGGGATCCCTATTACCTGCCGCTGCGCCCGCGTTGGTAGAGCCGCAGCGGTCAACGACAGCGACAGGCAGACCTGACAGGTTTTGGAAACCTGTCAGGTCTATGGCTAGGGGCCTACACCGGCGCCGTCTCACCCACCGGCCCCACGACCTCGGAATTCGCCACGTACTGCTTGAACTGCTGGGCCAGCGGCGTGGGCCGCCAGCGGCGCGGCGCGAAGCTCTCCAGCGTGTACAGCCCCAACTCCAGCCGATACTTCTCCACCGGCTGGCGGCCAAAGCGATACTTCCAATCAATCATGGTGAACAGCGGGAACCAGGTGTAGCCCAGCACGGGCACGCCCTGGCCGCGCAGCTGGCGTACCGCCGCGATGGACGCCTGAAGCCATGCCTTGCGCACGCCGTGAGCGCCCTTGGCGCTCGTCTCGGTGATCATGAGCGGGACGCCGTAGCGGCGGTAGTAGCCCTCGACCATCGCCTCGAAGCCGACCCCGTCCTTCTCCACGATGCGGGTGCGCAGCCGGCCGTCGGGCGCGACGTAGAGTTCGCGCGTGGCCCACTGCGGGTAGAAGTTGAGGCCCATGACGTCAATGGGGACGGGGTGGGCAGCGATGTCGGCCAGTTCGGGCACGGCCGCGCCATTCCGCAGCAGCCAGGTGAACAGCGGGTGCGACGGCGTGACGCGGCCGGTGAGCAGGTCGAAGGTCAGGTAGGAGCGCAGGGTGTCCTCGTCGGCCAGGGCGGCCAGGGCCGGGTCGCTTGCCCGCCGTACGCTGGCCGCCTCGACGTGGACCATGACCGAGTCGGGGTCCACCGCCCGCAGCGCCTCCACCGTGTGGCGGATGCCGCGCACGAGTTGGAGGATGACGCGGAGATAGCCGCCGTCGCCGCGCAGGTAGGGCGGCCAGCGGCCCAGGTCGCCGCACATCATGGCGTTGACCAGCGGCTCGTTGAGCGGCGTGTACCAGCGCACCAGCCCGGCGTAGCGGCGGGCGAAGGCGCCGGCGTAGGCGGCCACGGCCTGGGGGTAGGCGGGGTTGTCGAACTCGCGGGCCAGCCAGAAGGGGCAGCCGTAGTGCATCAGGTCAATGATGGGGGTGATGCCGAGGTCGTGGACCAGGTAGGGCAGGACCTGGTCGGTCCAGGACCAGTCGAACTGGCCGGGGGCCGGCTCGACGCGATACCAGGGCACGCCCCAGCGCAGCGCCTGGACACCGGCGTCGCGGGCCAGCGCCAGGTCTTCGCGCCAGTGGTCGTAGTGGCCCATGAGGTCGTACTCATCGAGGGCGCGCTGGCCGGCGCGGGTCTGCGGCACGAAGGTGTCTTCGATGCCGCTGGCCCAGATGAAGGCGTGGGGGTCGGGATTGAGGTGAAGTGAGGGCATGGCTATTCCTGGGTAGAGATCGAGTAGACTGTCGAACACGGGGCCACTCGCTACGGGTTGTAGGGTCTTCTACATAGCCTCACATTATACGCGTCACCCGGACGCTGTCAAAAGCCGCGCTCTCCCTGGCGGCGAGGCCCACGACGGTCGCTCCGTCTGAAACCTGAAGCTCGCCCAACGGCTGGGCCTCCCACTGGACGGCCAGGCGGCCGGCCCGCTTCCAGAAGCGGAACTGCTGGTGGGTGGCCGGGTCGAAGCCGGGCAAGGGGAAGCGCCGCGCCACGCTGTCGCCCGCCCGCTGGACCAGCGCCCAGCCCTCGGCGTGGCGTTCGACCATCAGCAGCGGCCCGCCTTCGTCGGTCAGGGCGGGGTAGACGCCGTAGCCCGCGTCGGGGCGCGTGGGGTCCAGGCGGGCATTGACGACGAGTTCGTAGTCCTGGCGGGGCGGCCCCTTGCTCAGGGCGCCGACCGCCTCCCCTACCGCCGCGAAGCGCAGTTCATCGCGAGCCACGGTCCAGCCAT
>CAZFUK010000109.1:6279-10771 GCA_964522005.1 uncultured Anaerolineales bacterium
ACCGCCTCCCCTACCGCCGCGAAGCGCAGTTCATCGCGAGCCACGGTCCAGCCATCCACTTCCCCCTGCCAGCCGAAGTCGGCCGGGCTGCCCGCGCCGTCGAAGAGGTCCTGCCAGCCCTCGGTCAGGGCCAGACCGGCGAAGGCGGCGGCCATGTTCAGCGTGCGCAGCGCCAGGGTCGTGGGGGCCACACCGAGGCGGCCCTCCCAGTGGAGCGCGCTGTCGTCCAGGCTGACGCGGGCCTGCTGGGCGTTGAGTTCGACGCGCAGCCGGTGGTAGGCGGCGGGGTTGAAGTCGGGCGGCAGGGTGAGGCTCGTCTCGCGCAGCGCCTCCCCGGTGTGCCAGCCGAGCAGGGCCACGCCCTGGCCCGGCTGGAGGGTGACGACGAGGGCGGGGCCGGCCGCGCCGACGAGGCTGAGGCCGTACCCGCCGTGCCCGCTCGGGTCCTCCAGCGCCCTCAGGCTCACTTCCAGGACAAAGTCGGCGGCGGGCAGGGCCAGGTGCGCCCCGCTCGACCCGGCGCTCGTCGTCTGCGCCGCCGCGCCCTGGACGACATGCCACTGGCCGCCGCTCAGGCTCCAGTCTGCTCCCAGGCCGGCCGCCGTGTCCGCGCCAAAGCCGCCGATGGTCGGCTGGATCGGTACGGGCTGCGGCGTGGTCGTCGGGCCGACGACCAGGAGGCGGTCGCCCACGAAGTCCAGCCGGTCCAGGCATAGGACGCGGCTGCCCCCGTCGTCGGCCCAGCGGTGGTAGACGCAGAAGAGTTGGCGGTTATCCGGTCCCCGCACCACAGAGTTGTGGCCGGGGCCGACGACTTGGCCGGGCACGGTGCGCAGGATGGGCACGACGCGTCGGCCGTCGCACAGCTGCTCCCACTCGTCCGGGGTGTCCAGACTATCTGTAGTCGCGTAGCTGACACCGTAGCTCACGTTCTGCCAGTTGCCGCCGCTAAACATCTGGTAGTAGCGGCCCCGCTGCTTGAGGACAAACGGGCCCTCGACCGTGTGCCACCTGACGCCGCCCTTAGATTGGCGCTGCGGGTCGTAGACCTGCCAGTCGTAGCGGGCGCGGGTGACGGGGCGCGGCTGCCCGGCCAGGGTGAACGGGTCGAGCAGGCGGTCCATCGCCGTGCCCGTGCCCACATGCGTATGCGTCAGGTAGTCGGTGGCGTAGAACAGGTAGCGGCTGCCGTCATCGTCCTCGAAGACGTGGGCGTCAATGGCGAAGCTCTCGCGGGTCAGGCGGTGGCCGCTGTCCACAAACGGGCCGCCGGGACCGTCGGCGACGGCGACGCGAATGTGCATGGTCTCCTCGTTGCCGACGCTGTAGTACAGGTAGTAGCGGCCCTGCCAGTAGCTGACTTCGGGCGCCCAGTAGCAGGTGTGCCCGCCGGGCAGGGGGTCCAGCGCCGTGCCCACCCCGGTCCAGTGGACCAGGTCGGGCGAGCGCAGGATGCTGAAGGCGCGGCCGTCGGGCTGGAGGCCCGTGCCGTAGGCCCAGTACTCGCCCAGCGCCTTGAGGACAAAGGGGTCCGGGCACCCGCGTGGGTAGACCGGGTTGAGGTAGCTGGGGTAGTTCGCGGTTGTCGTCATGGTTTTCCCAAGTCGGTATGTCACCGCTGAGAGCGCGGAGGACGCAGAGGTCAGGTCTGTTAATCCTCCGTGTCCTCCGCGTCCTCGGCGGTGAATAAGCCCGTTTACTGCGCCGGGCGCGGCGTGGCGGTGGCGCCGCTGGTCAGGCCGAAGCGGAAGTCCAGGTACGCCGCCTCGAACAGGCCGAACTCGGCGCGGGTCAGGCTGCGGGTGGTCGGCGCGCCTCCGCACGGCGTCAGGCCGTAGCCCGCCTGCTGGACCCAGGTGGGCAGCGTCGGCCCGCCGTCCACACTCACGACGACCGGCTGGCCCGCCGCCAGGTTAACGCCCGTCAGCAGGGCGTCGCCGTTCTCGTTGACCACCGCCGTGCGCGTCGAGCCGTCCGGCAGGCGGGCGGTGATGGTGGTTCCGGCCAGCGGCCAATCGGTGCCCCGGTTGAAGAAGCCGTCGCAGCCAAAGTCAATGAAGGCGCGCACGACGACCGCGCCGCCGCAGACCTGGGCCGGGTTGGACGGGTCGCACACAAAGGGCGTCTGAGTGGCCGTCGGCGTACGCGTGGGCGTGCTCGTCCGCGTCGGCGTCAGCGTGGCGGTGGGCGTGGCGGTCGTGGTTGACGTGGACGTTGGCATCGGCGTCGCAGTCGCCGTGGGTGGCAGCGTCGCCGTGGCGGTGGCCGTCCCGGTGGGCGGCGGAGTCGCGGTGAAGGTCGGTAAGGGCGGCGCGATGGTCGGCTGGGGCGTCGTCGTCAGCGTGGGGGGCGTCGTCGGCGTGATCGTCGTGGTCACGGTGGTGGTGGCCGTCACGGTGCCCGTGGCCCGCATGGTCGGCGTGACGGTGATGGTCGCCGTCGCCGTGAGGGTCATGGTGGCAGTTAAGGTGGGGAAGGGGGTCAGGGTCGCCTGCGCCACCAGGCTGTAGACGTGGACGTAGTCGAAGTGGGCGACGTAGCCCGGGCCGCCCATGGAAACCAGGCCGATACGCGCGCCCGCCCCCAACTCGTGCGTCCAGGTACCGCCCCGGAACCAGGTCGCGCCGTCGCGGCTGGTGTAGGCCGTGTAGTGCTCCTCGGTCCCGAAGCTCTGTTTGACGATGCGCAGCCAGGTCCACTCACCCGGCGCCGTGACGACGGTATTGCCGTAGCGCGGGTAACGCTCTGGCACCGGCCCCATCTCCTTGGCGAACTCGGTCTGGCGCGTCTCCCAGATGGAGACATGCACGAGCTTGATGAAGTTGTCGTCGTTGCCGTAGATTACCAGCCCGGCCTGGCGGTAGTTGAAACAGCAGTCCTCCGGCGGCACGTTGAGCTGGACGCGGGTTTCGACCACGTAGTCGCCACTGGGCGCGGGTTCGGTCAGGACGCTGGCGTTGTTGCTGTTCTCGAACAGGTCGGCGTCCTGGGTGTCGAAGCGCAACGTCCCGGCCTCCAGGCCGAAGGTCGTACTCATCGGTTCGCGCACCCAGGTCCACTGCGCCCCCAGCCGCGTCCCGTTAAACTCGTCGGACATGGCGGGCATGAGGCTGCCCACGTCCTCGCGGGGCGCGGGCGGGGTCTGGTAGGCCGAGACCTGGCCCGGTTGAGCCGCCGGCGCGGGCTGCGGCGTGTCCGACGCCCACTGCCCGCCGCGCACCGTCGGCCAGCCGTCTACCCAGTCGAGGGCGTCCATGAGGACCGGGCGGCGGGTGAAGCCGGGGGCGCCTTCAAAGTAGGGCGCGTTGCGGTCAATGGCGTGGTAGAGGAACCAGTCCTGGCCGCCAAAGTCGGTGAAGACGGCGTTGTGGCCCGGCCCGACCCAGCGGTTGCCGTTCATGCTGATGACGGGTGTGCCGCCCACACGGCCCGCCAGCAGCGAGACGCCTTCCTTGTCCACGTAGGGCCCCAGGGGGTTGGCCGAGCGCCCGACAAAGACGCTATAGCCCGTCAGCGGGCCGCGACAGCAGTCGGTGGCCGAGGCGACCAGGTAGTAGAAGCCGCCGTGACGGACGATAAAGGCGCCCTCGTAGCGGTTGGCGATGGTGATCTGGGTCTGGCTGGCGGGGTCGGAGGTGAAGCCATCGGCCGACAGCCGCCGCGCCGAGATGCCGCCGAAGTAGCTGCCGTAGTAGATATACTTCTGCCCATCCACTTCGATGACGGACGGGTCGAAGGTGGCCCGTTTGGCGTCGGGGCAGCAGGGCGGCGCGTGCGGCTCGACCACCGGCGCGCCGTGGTCGGTCCACGGGCCGGTCGGGCCGGGGGCCGTGGCGACGCCGATGGCGCTGCCGCCGCCCGGCAGGCTGGTATCCGAGGCGGTGTAGTAGAGGTAGTACTGGCCGTTGAAGAAGTGGATGTCGGGCGCCCACAGCCCGGCGTCGGCCTTGACCCAGGGCGGCTTGGCGCTGAAGACGTCGCCCACGTAGGTCCAGTTGACCAGGTCGGTCGAGCGAAGGATGGGCATCAGGTGGAAGTTCAGGTCGCCGGCGGCGTTGCGGTCCTGGCCGTTGAGTGGGTCGGTGGTGCAGTAGATGTACCAGGCCGTGTCGCCCTCGGTCTGGCCTCGGATGATGGACGGGTCGGCGCAGCTTTCGACCAGCCCGTCGGCGGGGATGCGGACGGCGAGGGGATTGGTGTAGAGGGCGGCCGGGGTCGTCTGGGCGTTGGCGGCCTGGGAGCGTCCGACCAGGGCCACCGCCAACAGGAGCAGCAGCGCGCTGAGAGACAACCAACCGAGCCGGAGGGGGATGCGGCGTCGCATGGAGCATCTGTCCTTTCAGTGTAACCGACCCACAGGGTCAGGTGGTGGGGTCAGAGTTGTTTCACAGTCGTCCTCGACCTAACCCCCCCGCCCCCTTCCCTACCAAGGAAGGGGGAGCCAGTCAGGGCCAGGTCACCCCTCCCTTACAAGGGGAGGGGCCGGGGGAGG
>CAZFUK010000109.1:10781-12023 GCA_964522005.1 uncultured Anaerolineales bacterium
CCCCCACCACCCCCCCCCCCCCCCTCCCCACCCCCGTTGGGGGGCCCCCGCCGGGCCCACGACCCCCCGCCTTGCACGGGGTGGGGGCGGGGGGTGGGGTTCGGTGCGTTCCACGACTATTGAAAGAACGCCGGAGGATGCGACCCTGCCCCAGGGCGAGGAGGCCGCGCGGGCGAGGCGACCTCGCCCCGACCGTCAGGATGCGGGGGTTGAAGGACAAGCCAGGGGAGAGCGACCGCGAGGCCTTACTTCGTGGCGGGCGCCGCTTCGGGAACGGTGTTGGGGCCGCGCAGGACGGGAACGTCACCCTCCCAGTCCAGGCGGTCAATGTTCATCCAGCGATACGAGATGCTGAGGTTCCAGGAGTGGTAGACGAGCCAGGTCTGGCCCTGCTTGTCCACCGCGATGTCCTGGCCGCCGGGGCCGATGACGACGCTGCCCTTGAGGTTGGTCTTCACCCAGGGGCCGCTGGGCGGCTTCTTGTAGGGTCCCAGGATCGAGTCGGCGACGGCGTAGCCGATGCAGTAGTCCAGGCCGGCGTAGTTGTTGGCGGAGTAAAACAGGTAGTACTTGCCGCCGTGCTTCCAGAGGGTGGGGGCCTCGACGACCTGACCTTCCCAGCCCTGGTCGTTCTCGATCAAGGCGGTAGGCTGACCTTCGAGCGTCAGGCCGTCGGCCGACACCTTCTGAATCCAGAGTCGCGTGGCGAAGCCGCAGCAGTTGCCGTCGTTCTTAAACAGGACATAGCGCGAGCCGTCGTCGTCCACAAAGGAGGCCGGGTCAATCGTGCCGCCCAGGTCGGCCTGACAGATAAAGGCCTTGTCGCCCACCGCCTTGAACGGCCCGGCCGGCTTGTCGCTCGTCGCCACGCCCACGCATTGCTTGTCCGTCGCCTGGTCACGGGTGGTGAAGTACATGACGAAGGTCTTGCCGTCGGCCGAGGTGGTGACTTCGGGCGCCCAGGTCAGCCCCGCCACGGGTTTGGCCCACAAGGGCAGGGCGGGCAGCGCGCCGCCCTGCCCCTGCCAGTGGACCAGGTCGGTGGACGAGGCGGCCTGGATGTTGGTGCTGCCCGCGTTGGTGGCGTAGGCGTAGTAGGTATCGCCCACTTTCAGGGTGTCGGGGTCGGGGAAGTCCAGGTTGAGGACAGGGTTGACGAACTGACCGGGGCCGGGCGTGGGCACAGGCGTCGGCCCGGCGTCAGTCGGGGCGACCGTGGGCGCGGTGGGCGCGCCGGCCGGG
>CAZFUK010000110.1:0-11239 GCA_964522005.1 uncultured Anaerolineales bacterium
GCCGCGCGCTCTTCGGGTCCAGTCCGACCGTCGGCTCGTCCAGGAACAGGACCGAGGGGCGGTGGATAAGCGCGCCGGCCAGGGCCAGCTTCTGGCGCATGCCGTGGGAGTAGCCTTCAATCATCTGGTCGGCGGCGTCGCGCAGGTCGAACAGGCGCAGCAACTCGTCGGCGCGGCGGGCGGCGGTGACCGGGTCAATGCGGTAGAGCCGCGCCATAAAGACGAGGAATTCCAGGCCGCGTAGCTTGTCGTAGAGGATGGGCTGGTCGGGCACATAGCCCAGCCGCGCCACCGCGTCGAGGGGCTGGCGCTGGATGTCGTAGCCGCCGAGGCGGGCGTAGCCCTGGGTCGGCTTGAGCAGGCCGACGATCATCTTGATGGTCGTCGTCTTGCCCGCGCCGTTGGGGCCGAGGAAGCCGTAGATTTCGCCGGGCCGCACGTGGAGGCTGACGTTTTGGACCGCCGTCACCGAGCCATACGTCTTCGTCAGACCGACGGCTTCGATGGCCCACGGTGTGTACGGGTCCCCGTCACGGCCCCGCGCCAGCCCGTTATTCATCGTCCGCCGCCTCCAGGACCACGGGCGGCTGGGTCAGGACATGCACTGGCAGTAGCGGCTGGCGGGCGACGAGGTCGAAGCGCTGGCCGTGGGTCAGGACGTGGACGCGCAGGTTGTAGACGGCGACGTTGGCGTGCTGCTTGACCTGGTGGATGTCGGTGAAGGTAATGTCCGCGCCGTCCACGAAGGTGACGCTGTGCCGGCCGACCACTTCCACCAGGTTGCGGTGGTCGAGAATCATGGCCGTGTCCTCGTCCACCCCGACGCCGATGAGAAAGGGGTTGAAGGCGACGGCGGCCATGAGGCGGCCAATGCGGTCGCGCTGGCGGAAGTGCTGGTCAATGACGACGCGGTTGGTCAGGCCCAGGCCGGGCGAGAGGGAGACCATGCGCTGTGTTGGGGAGGGGCCGCCCCGCCCGAAGGCAATCATGTGCTGCGACATGGCGGACGCCCCCGCGCTGGTGCCGCCCACGACGACCCCCGCCGCGTTGCGCCGCCGCAGCGCCGTGGCGATGGGCGTACCGCCGAGCAAGGTGGCGATCTTAAGCTGATTGCCGCCGGTCATAAAGATCCCCGTCGCCTCCTCCAGGGGCCGCACCCGCTCCGGATGGAGGGCTTCCTCGCGCACGGCGACATCCACCGTCTCGACGCTGGCCGCGCCGAGGTCACGGAACAGGTGCTGATAGCGCTCAGCGACCTCGACGGAAAACGACGAGGCGATGGGTAACACAGCGATGCGCGCCGCGCGGCCCCCGGCCAGGTCCACAAAGCGGCGCAGAATCAGCCGGTCGCCCAGCTTATCCTCCGCGCCGCCGATGACGACCAGCGGACCGCGAGGCGTGTCGGGCACGCTGAACGATGAGGGCATGCGGCTCTCCGTCAACTCGTGTATTTTTGCTGCACGTAGCGCCGCCAGCCCTGTTCAAAGGTCTGGTAGCTGACGCCCAGCGCGCGGGGTAGGCTCTGTTCCAGGGAGGCGCCCGCCGGGCGCAGGAGCTTGGCGAAGCTGGCCCGCCCGTAGGTCTCGGCGATGAAGGCGCCGGTGGCGACCTGCTGCGGCCAGAGGAGGCGTTGGCCGGCCTCGTCGGGCATCGTTGGGAGCAACTGGCTCGGTGGGATGAGTGAATTGCTGGCCGAGGCCTGGGCCAGGATGGTGCGCAGTTCGGTTTGCTCCGAGGGCGTAAAGGGGGCGACCTGGCTGACTTCCCAGTACAGGACGCCGGTGAGTAGGCTGCGGTAGGCGGTGGAACTGTTGCGTACCGTGGGCGGTACGACCTCGTTCATCAACTCTTCGGCCAGCTTGAAGGCGATCCAGGCGCGCAGGTTGTTGGCGGGCGTATCGTCGCCGGTGCGCAGGTCGAGCAGCGGCGACTTGACGACGAGGTTGGCGCTCCCGGCCGCCTCTGGGTCGGCCACCACGTCAATGACACGCGAGCCGGTGGGCGCGGGCAGCCCAAAGTCGGCGCGCACCTGGCGATACCACTCGTCCAGCCCTTCGGTCGCCTGGCGGACGTAGGGCGCGTCGCGCAGGTGGTGCTGGACCTGGAAGTACTGGGTCTCGATCAGCCGCGACGCCCCCCAGAACTCGTCGCTGCCGGCGCTCCGCCGCCAGCGGCCATCGCTGCCTCGGCGGTAGAAGCGGCCCTCGCGGAAGACCTTGCCCTGTTTGTTGGTGAGTTGAAGCTCGACCCAGGCCAGGTCGTCGGTCAACTCGACGCGGGTCACTTCCGCGCCCGTGCGCCACTCCTCGCCTTCCCGCCAGTCGCGCACCTGGCGGGTGCGCCAGTCACGCGGGGCGGTGGGGTCAAGCGACTCGAAGAACACGACGCGGTTGTCGTTCTGCCGCGCCCAGACTTCGAGGTCGGCCGCCTGCTGGATTTCGGCCCGCGCCTTGGCCTCGCCCTGGCGGACGCCCAGGAAAAAGTAGGCGGCGGTCGTCAGCCCGGCAACCAGGAGCAGGCCCACGCTGCCCATCCACAGCCAGCGCGGCACGCGCCGACGCCGGCGCGGTGTGTCCTCGACCAGGCTCTCGGGCGCGTCGTCATCACCAATCTTCCAGTCTAACACCAGCGCCTCACTCCTGCTAAAAACTACCGGCTAGAGACGGTTTGAATAAAGCAAATTATAGCCGATGCGGGGCGGGGGCGGCAACTGCCGGGGCATGCGGCCGGGGTGGGTTCAAAGCCGTGGAACGTCCCGAACCCCTCCCCCTGCCCCTCCCCTCGAAAGGGAGGGGTAACTTGGCCCGGACTGGCTCCCCCGTCCCTGCCAGGAAAGGGGGCAGGGGGGTTAGGTTAAGAACGACTACGCACGGGCGCGGGCACGGATCAGCACGGTCAGGTAGAGGGCCAGCCCGAACGACAGGAAGCTCAAGCCGCGCACGTCGAGCAAGCTCCCCGCCTCCAGGCCCATGGACTGCTGCCACTCGGCCAGCCAGCCGCCCAGGACCGGAATGATGAGCACGTCGTAGGAGGCGACCAGGAGCGCGCCGATAAACGCGCCTGACACACTCCCCGCGCCGCCCAGGATGACCATCGCCAGAATCATGGCTGTCACCCGAAAACTAATCAGGTCCGGGTTCATGTAGCCAATCGCTGCGACGTAGGTCGCCCCCACCAGCCCGGCCAGGACGCTGCTGAGGATGAAGGCTTGCCCCCGCGCCCGCTCGACGGGCACGCCCACACTCGCGGCGGCGGTCTCGTCATCACCGAGGGCGCGCCAGGCGCGGCCCAGGCGGGAGGCCATGAGGCGCTGCGCCGCCAGGACGGCCAGCAGCGCCAGGCCGAAGGCGAGGTAGTAGCGCTGGTCCAGCCCACTCCACTGCCGCCCCAGGATGGTCGGCGGCGGGACCACGGACATGCCGTCCACGCCGCCCGTGAACGAGCGCAGATTGGAGACCAGTTGGCTCACGATTTGCGCCAGGGCCAACGTGGCGATGACGAGATAGTCGCTGCGCAGTCGGCCGGCCAGGGCGGCCTTGAGTAGGCCGAGCAGGCCGGCGGTGAGGCCACTCAGCACGTAGACCAGCAGATAGTCCACGGGTTGCGGCAGTTGCGACCCGATGCGGCCCCAGGGCGCGGTGAGCAGGGCCGCCGTATAGCCGCCCATGCCGAAGCCGGCCGTGTAACCCAGGTCGAGCAACCCGACGCCGCCCAGCAGCACGCTCATGCCGAGGGCCATGACCGTCGAGACCAGGATGCGAATAGGCAACACCAGGTTATAGGTGCCCAGGGCGCTATCCAAGGTTGGATACACCAGGCCGAGCAGGATGAGGCCAACCCACACCCAGCGCGTCGCCCGACGAGGGGCGCCCGAATGGCCCGCGACCAGGCCGTCGCGCGTCGCCTCCCCTGGCGTGTCGTCGGTCTGCCCGGCCAGGCCGGCCGGCCGCCAGACGAGCACCAGGATGAGCAGGACCTGGACGAGGATGGGCGTCCACTCGCGGCCCAGGAGCGCCGTGCTCAGCGCGCCGACCACCCCCAGCGCCAGCCCGCTGCCCAGCGCTCCGACCGGGTTGCCGACACCGCCCAGGATGGCCGCCGCGAAGGCCAGCAAGCCGCTCTGGACGCCGAAGTCGGCGAAGGGCCGGCGGTAGAGGAGGAGGTAGGTCCAGGCCGCGATGCCGGCCAGCCCGCCGCCCAGGACAAAGGTCCAGCGGATGGCATGGTCGCGGTTGACGCCGCACAGTTGGGCCAGACCCGGGCTATCGGCGCAGGCGCGCAGCATGCGGCCGAGGCGCGTCGAGCGCAGGAAGGCGTAGACGCCGAAGGTACACAGGACGGCCAGCACGACAATCAGGACGTCTTTGAGCCGCACCGTCACATCCACCGCCCCGGCCCAATGGAACAGGTCAATCTCCGGCAGGACTTCCGGCGTCACGGTGCGGGGCAGGTAGCGGTCGGTGCGCCGCCAGACCAGGGCGGCCTGGTTGAGCATGAACGAGAGCGCCAAGGTGGCGATGAGCGGGGCGAGCTGCGAGCGGCTGCGGAAGGGGCGGAAGGCCAGCGCCTCGACGCCGGCGTTTACCAAGGCCCCGAAGGCGATGGTCGCGCCAAGACAGGCCAGCAGCCCGACCAGCAGAGGGAGCAGCGCCAGCTCGTTGGACAGGCTCCAGCGCCCGACGAGGCTGGCGACCAGCACCGTCGCCAGGGCAAACAGGTCACCATGCGCCAGGTTGATGGTGCGGACCACGCCGTAGATCAGCGTGACGGCGACGGCGTTGAGGGCGAGCGCCGCGCCATCCGTCAGCCCTGTGACCAGGGCCGCGAGGAGCAGGGGAAAGCAGTTGCCGGCCGCGAGGCAGGTCATGGACGAGCAGCCTTCCAGGGGGAGCGGGGGTCGTAGGGGGCAGCGCGCCCCCAGCGGATTGATCGCCTGATACCCCAAGCCTCCCAGCGGTGGTGAACCGGTGGGAGGCTTGCGATACGATGAGACGCAGAGAACGCGAGGACTGCGCTTACGCCTGGCTGGTGCGGGTGGCCTGGCGGCGGCCCACCAGGTTGCGCACCAGGGGCCAGTTGCGCCACTCGCCCGTCTCCCAGACCACCAGGACCGGCGCGGCGTTGAAGATGGACGAGTACATGCCGCTGGCGATACCGAGGAGCAGCCAGACCACGAAGTGGCGAATGGTCACGCCACCCAGCAGGGCCATCGCCGACAGGGTCAGCAACACCGTCAGCGAGGTGTTGATGGAGCGGGCCAGCGTCTGGACGATGCTGAAGTTGACAATCTCCTCGTACTTCTCGCCACGATAGCGGGTCAGGTTCTCGCGGATGCGGTCGAACACGACGATGGTATCGTGGACCGAGAAGCCGATGATGGTCAACACGGCCGTGAGGAACAGGGAGTCCACCTGCCAGCCGAACAGCTTGCCCGTGATGGCCGCCAGACCCACAATCACGGCCACGTCGTGGAGCATGGAGACAATGGCGGAGACGCCGTAGCGGAACGGGTGAGGCACGCGGCGGAAGGCCCAGGCGATGTATATGGCGATGACGAGGGAGGCGGCCAGGACCGCACCCGCCGCGCGCTGCGCCACCGCCGCGCCGACCGACGGGCCCACGCTGGCGAACTGCTGCTCGGTCAGGTCGCCATACTTGGCGCGCAGGGCGTCGTAGACCCGGTTCTTGGTGTCAAGGTCCTGGATGTAGCGGGTGCGAATCAGGACCGTGTTGCCCTCGGCGGTCTGCACCACCGCGTCACCAAAGTCCAGCCCGGCCAGGACGGCCTTGACATCGGCCGGCTGGACCGCCACCGTGGGCTGGTTGAACTTGACCTCGATGAGCGTGCCGCCGAGGAAGTCAATGGACAGCGGCAGCCCCCACAGACCCAGGGCGACCAGGCCGGGGATAATCAAGATGAGCGAGATGGCAAAGTAGAGGTATCGCTTGCCGACGATGTTAAACACGGCGCTCTCCTTTTAGAACCCGAACAGCCGATGGAGGTGGCCGCTCGCCGCAGCCGTGTCCTCTTCCAGGTCCCACATCCGCCGCGTCAGGCGCAGGAAGGTGCGGGTCACCACGATGGCCGTAAACATGCTGACGACAACACCCAGGGCCAGCGTGAGCGCGAAGCCCTTGACGATGCTCGCGCCAAACTGCGAGCCGAACCAGAACAGAATCAGGCACGTCAGCAGGGTGGACACGTTGGAGTCGCGGATCGACGGCCAGGCGCGGCTGAAGCCGGTCTCCACCGCCTGGCGCAGGCGGCGGCCGTGGCGCAACTCCTCTTTCATGCGCTCAAAGATGAGCACGTTGGCGTCCACCGCCATCCCGATGGATAAGACGAAGCCCGCGATGCCCGGCAGCGTCAGCGTGACGGGAATCAGCTTGAACAGGGCGAAGGTGATGGCGCCGTAGATCAGCAGGGCGACCGTCGCCAGGATGCCCGGCAGGCGGTAATAGACGATCATGAACAGAGCGACGGCCAGCAGGCCGACCAGGCCGGCGATGATGCTGCGGCGGACCGAGTCCTGACCCAGCGTTGGGCCAACGGTGCGGGTGTTGACCACTTCCAGCGGCACTTTAAGCGCGCCATACTTGAGCTGGAGCACGAGGCCGTTGGCCTCTTCACGGGTGAAGTTGCCCTCGATCTGGCCCTGGTCGCTGATGACGCCACGAATGACCGGGGCCGAGATGACCTCGCCGTCGAGAATAATCGCCAGAATCTTGCCGATATTCTTGCTGCTGTAGTCCTGGAAGCGGCGCGCGCCGTCCGAGGTCAGCGTGAAGGAGACGAGGGGCTTGTTGCCCGTCTGGGAGAAGGCCAACTCGGCCGTGCGCAGGTGCTCACCGGTGATGACCGTGGCGAACTTGCGGTTCGGGGCCGTCTGCGTCGTGCCCGACACCGCGTTGGTGCTGGTCACTGGCGAGGTCGCCGTCAACTGGTCTTCGGGCACCGGGTACAGCGTGGGGTAGGTCGTCTGGACTTGCTCGCCAGGTGACAGGACCGTGTCACCCGCGTCCACGAACTCCAGCCGGCCCGTCTGGCCGAAGGTGCGGATGGCGGCGTCGGGGTCGCTCACGCCCGGCAACTCGACCACGATCTTGTCGTCACCCTGAATCTGGACCACCGGCTCGGACACGCCGAGGCCGTTGACGCGGTTTTCGATGATGAAACGGGTGGCTTCGAGGTCGCTGCGGGCGGGAGGCAGATTGTCGGGGGTCTTGGCCTGGAGAAGGACCTGAAGGCCGCCCTGCAAGTCCAGGCCTTCGTGGACTTTGATGTCGGGGATACTGAGCGGCCCCAGGTTGATGCGCAGGGCCGGGTCATGCGGCCAGGCGACCCAGAAGGCCAGCACCGACACGAGAACAATAAAACCTACAGTCGTCCAAAAACGTCGGTCCATATGCGGAGTCAAACCTCCTGACTGAATAGAAACGTCGCGCACAGCAACGCCGCCACAGGGGCGGGCCGAGGGAGCCTCGACCTGATGGCGGCGGGAGCAAGAGTGCGTCAACCACAACCAGAGCAACGCGAATTATAGCCCCTTCACCAGGACAGGTCAAATTGTGGGCGGCGATACACGCGGCACTCTGGACCCGGCCAGTTGCGCCGCCACCGCGTCGGCCACCACCTCTGGCGGCTGCCCGTCGGTGAGGACGTAGACATCGGCGTGGGCGCGGGCGTCGCGCAGCCGCGCCACCAGTTCGTGGTAATAGGCCTCGGTGTAGAGGGAATGGGGGCGGCGGCGGTGGACCTCGTCCCAACTGGCGTCCAGGTAGATCAACACCTCGGGCGGGTGGATGGTGCGCCACATGTGAGGCACATAGCTGTGTTCCTGGTGAATCTCGCGGATGCGGTACCCGCGCTCGCGCAGCAGCCGCACGACGGTGGATTTGCCCGCGCCACACACGCCGACCAGGGCAATGTCTCTGCCATCTTCGTCGCCGCTTCCACCCGTCATGGTCTAGTCCTCCAGGGGGAAGTGCATGGTCATGCGCCGCGCGCCGTCCTCAATGCTGCGCGGCAGGACGGCCACGATCACGACGCTCATGTCGTCATTGGGGCGGCCCTGGTCGAGCTTCAACGCCTCGGCCAGAATCAGGTCGGCCAGCGCCTGGGCCGACTCGGGTCGCCCGCCGGCCCGCGTCTCGGCTTCCACATAGTCCATGATCAACTGGGGCAGGTCGAGCTTCAGCCCATAGCGCATCCCCGCGCCGTCAATGCCGTCGGTAAAGACGACAACGAACATGTTCGGCTCGATGGGCAACTCGGTGATGTGGGGCTTGGTCCCTCGGTGGACGCCGATGGGCTGGGACGGCTCGTCCAGGGGGCGGACGCCGCCCGGCTGGGCCACGTAGACCGGCGAGGGGTTGTTGCGCGAGATGACGATGGTGCGCGTCGCCAGGTCCATGGAGACCATGTTGAGCGTCGAGATGACCTGGGCCGCGCGCTGGGTATACAGATAGTCGTGGGCCGCGCGGGCCACGACACCGTCGCGCACACCCTCGGCCAGCAGGCTAATGGCTTTGCGGGCCACAATGTTGCTGATGGACTTGGCGCCCTTCCCGCTGCGCTGCCCGTCGGCCAGGACGAAGGACAGCCCACCGTGGGGCCGCTCGACCACCTCAAACGTGTCGCCGCTCTCGCGCATCGCATACTTGCCGACCTTGGCCGCCGCCACCTGGATTTCCATTCCCGTCTCCCCTGCCATTCCCTCTCTCGCTCCACCCTTTCGACTGTCACCCTGAGCGGAGCGAAGGGTCTCGCTCGACTGGACGAGATGCTTCACTTCGTTCAGCATGACAGTCGGAGGGCTGCTTGGCTTAGTGCAGGCCGGTTCTAGATTCTTCGGCGGCCCGTTTTAGAATCGCCGCGCCGATGGCCGCGCCGCCGCGCAGCAGCCAGCCCGTGTCCGCCACCCGCGCCCCGTGGAAGGCCCAGGCGACGCCCGCCGCCGGGTCGCACCAGGCCAGGCAGCCCGACGCGCCGGCGTGGCCGAAGGACTCTGGGCCGGCCTCGGGCGGCGCCCAGTGAGGCGTCTTGGCGTCGTGGATTTCAGGCCCCAGCCCCCAGGGGCAAAACGGCCACTGGAGCACACCTGAGCGGCCCGGCAACACGCCCGCCTGGTTGCGGGTCGCCTCCACCAGTGTCGTTGTGCGGAGGAAGCCCTCCGGCTGCCCGGTGAACGCCCGCGCCAGCGTCAGCGCGCCGTCCATCGTCGTCACCAGCCCGCCATAGGGCAGGGCCAACGCCAGCCAGAAGTCGGAGTTATACGGTTCGAGCGGCGTCCCGTGGTGGCGGCTGCGCACGTCGGCCACCCGCGCCGTGGGGCGGTAGGGCATGCCGAGGTACGCCTCGACGCCCAGCGGGTCCAGGACCAACTCGCGCAGCGCCTGGGCGAAGGGCTGCCCCATCTGCCGCTCGACGATCTCACCCAGCAGGCCATAGCCCACGTTGCTGTAGAGGACCAGGCTGTCCGGGCGATGCGCCAACTCGGTTTCCAGGCAGGCCCGCGCCAGGATGGGCCAGCTTAGCCCCGCCCCGTAGGGCGCGAGCTTGGGGGACACATCGGTCGGCAGCCCCGCCGTGTGGCACAGGAGCTTGCGCACGGTCACACCCGGCTGGGCCGACGCGGCCTCGGGCAGGTAGCGCACAATGGGGTCATCCAGGCGCAAGACGCCTTCGTCGCGCAGGCGGAGCACGGCCAGGGCCGTCGCCAGCTTGGTGATGGACGCGACCGGGAACAGGCTGTCCTCGGCCAGGGGGGTTCCCGCCGCGTCGGCCCCGACCACAAGCCGCTCCACCGGCCCGCCGTTCCGCGCCACGGCCAGCACCAGACCTGGAACGCGGGCGATGCGGAGGATTTCCTCGATGTCCACTCTAAGGCCATCTATAAAATGGGACACGACGACCCACTCCCACGCTACATGTGGGTTATCCCAGGTAAGACCATAGCGCCAGGTGGAGCAGGGCGCTGAGCGCGGCGACCAGCCAGAACACGCCGTGCCGCGTCTTGTGACGGAAGAGGACCATGCCGACCAACGCGCCGGCGAACCCGCCCAGCAGCGACAGGCCGTGCAGCACCACTTCGGGCACCCGCCAGCCCTGAGTCTGCGCCTGCGCCTTGTCATACCCGAAGAAGCCCAACGCGGTCAGGCTCCAGGCCGCCAGCCAGGCGAGGTAGGGCGGCCAGGGCGTCAGCAGAGCGAGCACGGCGAACGCCCCGACGCCCAGCGCCAGGGCCAGCACGGCATACGAGTTCCGCGAGCGATAGCGCGGGCGGCGGGTGGGCATGGCTCGCTTAACCGCGCGACTTCGCCAGCGTCCGCCGCGCCAGGGCCACGGCTTCCTCGCGTGTCGTCACCTCGCCCGCCGCCGCCGCCTCGCGGATGCTCTCCAGCAACTCGCCTACGTGCGGGCCGGGCGCCAGTTCCAACTCGCGCATCAGGTCGTAGCCGTTGAGCAGGCTGGGCGGGGCGACGACCGGCGCGGCCTCCGGCTGGTAGTAGAGGCTCAGCATCTCGACGGCCAACTGCAAGATGGCATCAGGGGCGGCCGCCTCGTCGTCCGGGTCGCCTTTGGCGCGGTTGTCGGCAGTCGAGAGGAGCAGCAGGTCGGGCGCGGCGTCGCCCAGGTCGCGGAAGAAGCGGTACTGGGCGCGGGCGCTCGGGCCGTCCAGTTGCGACAGTTGCAGCGGCCGTAGGTGGTGGCGGATGACCAGCTTGAGCCAGGCGATCTCGCGGCTGCTGAGCTTGAGCCGCTCGCCAACGGCGGGTAGCATGTCGGCCCCAACGCCCTCGTGGCCGTAGAAGTGGGCAATGCCGCGCTTCACCGTGCGCGTGGCCGGTTTACCGATGTCGTGCAGCAGGGCCGCGAACTTGAGGAGCGACCAGCGCGGCCGCCCCCGCACCGGCTCGTCCAGCAAGTGGGCGGTCAGCCGCTCGCGGTAGGGCGCCAGGGCAGCGGTGTCCGCGGGGTCGGCCTCGCCCGGCTGAATGCCCAACGCGGCGAGCAGCCCTTCCAGGGCGGTGAGCACACCCAGGCTGTGGTCATACACGTCCAGGGTGTGCGGGGGCCGCTGGGTCACGCCCTGCATGACCGTGACTTCGGGCAGCAGCACGCCTAGCAGGCCGAGGCTGTTCAGGCGGCGCAGGATGATCTCGGCCCCCGGCAGGAGCAGGCAGCGCCAGAACTCGTCGCGCTGGCGCTCGCCCGACACCTCGGACAGCAGGTGGG